>JAURWH010000238.1 GCA_030655055.1 bacterium | reverse complement strand
TCGGTTTGAAGATCTTCCAGTAAAATAAGATCGGCTTTTATTTTCTCCCAGGAACTGCCTAGACCGCTGACCGAGGCGAACTTGCCCATTTTTTCTGCCCAGGTTTCAACCGCTATCAAACGGCAGGAGCCAAGTATATCGCAAATTTTGAATACTTTTAAACGATGTTCGTCATTATTCCCTACAGTGACCGGAATAGGAATAATGCCGCCGAGTTGGCAAGCCCAAAACACATTAATAAAGTCCTGGCTGTCTTCAATTTGAAATACCAGCTTATCCCCGGCTTTTAGGCCCCTCTGCTGTAGGCAATATAGTATTGAAAGTGAAACGCGGTAAAGACGGTTATAGGAAATAAAGCTTTCTGAGGCTTCACCAGTTATATAATTAATTCCTTTTTTATCCTCGCCTGAAACACGTTGCAGTAATTTAGTTAAACTATTATTTATCATCACCTTATATATGCATTACTGTTGGTTAGTTGTTTTTTCATTATTTAATGTCTATGTTATTCCAGTTATTTACTTTCCCATTAATTATATGCCTTCAATTTTATGTTTTTTAATTGTATTCAATGCTCGCTGTCATCTAACTATGTCATTAGTTATGTTTAAAAAGTTTAATTATAATATTATATCATTTCCAACGACTTAAAGTCAAATATCAGCAAAATTCATATCAGACTTAAGTTATTGAAGCAGTGGGATTAAAGTAAAGACGTGGCCAAAAGTCTCTTTTTAATCATTGTGTTTTTGCACCCGAAGCCCAACTGGATAAAGCAATTAACTATCACCAATCCGTAGGTCAGAGGTTCGAATCATCACGGACGTACCGTTTTTATATATAAAAGCCGCAGTTTTCACTGCGGCTTTTGAAATGTTCCCAGACTCCAAATGATCTAGTTTAGGACTCCAGCCGGGCCAGTTTCTCGGCATACTCCACGGCCTGGGTCTGCCGGTGCAAATCGCGGTAGAGCGCTGCCGCCTGCTCGCGGTGTTCCGGGCTCCGGCCTATGGCGAACAGTGCGGCATGTATGTCGGCCGTCAGCGCTTCGTTGGAAGACTCCGGCAACAACGCTTCCAACTGGGCGGCGGCGGCACCGGGATCGGTAAAAGCGGTTAGGTCGGCGGCCAGCTTCCGGCATTTGAGCGTGCCGGCCGCGTCCCCGATCTCCGCCGCCACCGTCCGGGCTTCGTCCAGGGCCGTCTCCGCCCGCAGGGCGTCGCCAACCGCAATACTGGTCTCGGCCAGCTGGATCAAAAAATCCTTGAGAAAATAGCGGATGCCCTGCCGGCGGGCGATGGCGATCGCCTGCTCAAAGTAGCCGGCAGCCCGGCCATGATCCCGCAAGGCGGCATGGATGATCCCCAGGTGGTTCAGGCTGACGCCCCAGCCCTTTTCATCGCCGACCTCCCGGGCGATCTTGATCCGTTGCCCGGCCATTTCCTGGGCCACCGTATATTCGCCGAGCTGGGTGTGCAGCAGGGTCATGTTGCCCAGGGCGGCGGCGTGCTGGAATTTATCGCCGGCGGCCGCGGAGAACTTTGCCGCCCGTTGGAACATCCCCAAAGCCTGGCCGAATTCCCGCATCTCGCAATAGACCACCCCGATGTTGCCGATCACCACCGCCTGCTGGGACGCGCTGCCGATGCGTTCCAATATCTCCAACGCCTGCTGGTAACGGGCCAGCGAGCCGGGATGGTCACCCCGAAGGCTCTCGATGTTGGCGATGCTGTTGAGCGTGCCGGCCATACCCGTCTCATCCCCGGCCTGACGGGAAAGCTCCAAGGCCCGGAGATAATGATCCAGCGCTTCGACGCTGGCGCCCCGGCGCTGAAAGACATTGCCGGAATAGCGAAGGGCGCAGGCCAGGCCGGCCTTGTCGCCTATCCGTTCACTGATCTGGGCCGCCCGCCCGAACAGCTCCAGGGCCTCGTCGCCTCCGCCCCTCAGCGAAAGCACCCAACCCAGGTCATTCAGGCCTTGGACTGCCAGGGCTGGTTCCGCCGCAGCCCATTCCACGTTGCGGCGGTAGACCGGCTCCGTCTCCTGCCAGCGACCCATCAGCCACAGCACTTCCGCCTTGCGGCGGCAGACCTGATAAGGGCGGAGAGCGGTCCCGTCATCGATCCAAAGCAGGGATGTTTTATATCTCTTGGCTGCAGGCATGATAACAATATATTGATGGTGGCATTTTAGTACTGACCGTGGTCGGTTAAGCGTGGCAATAACTATACAATACCGGGCTCCGGAAATCAAGCCCATAGAACCGGCATAATGACCTGTTTTGGACCAGTACCTTTGATCTGCGATCTCATTGGCCCATTACAGCCCATGGCACAATAGGTCAGCATATTTTTTGGGGCCCGGCATTATTATTGACAAAACATAGGTTTAGGTGCTAAAATATAATGTTTAAGATTTCTGCTGCAAATTTGAACGATAGTTGTCATTATCTCCGTCAGGCCTTAAAACTGGCCCGCAAGGCGGCCCTTAACCACGAAGTCCCGGTGGGGGCCGTGGTTGTTTATGGTGGCAAGATCGTAGGCCGGGGCTGGAACCAGGTGGAGACAAAAAAGGACGCCTCCCGGCACGCCGAGATCATAGCCCTAAGACAGGCCGCAAAAAAGCTGGGCCGCTGGCGTCTGACCGGATGCACCGTGTACGTGACCCTGGAACCATGCGCCATGTGCGCCGGAGCCATGGTGCTGGCCCGGGTCGACCGGTTGGTCTATGCGGCATCAGATCCCAAGGCCGGAGCCTGCGGATCGGTGTTCAATATCGTCGAGGACAAGAGGCTCAATCACCGGGTAGTGGTTGATCGGGGATTGCTGGAAAAAGAGGCATCGCAAATGCTTAAAGATTTCTTTAAAAAACGCCGTCTTCAAAATACCTGATATCTGTAATCCAAACACTGTAATCTATAAGCGGAATGGAGCCACCGCCGCAGGCGGGGTCCCTCCGCCCCAAGCGGAGGTGAGCCGAGCTGGCTGCCACCGCCGCAGCCGCCGCTTATAGCGGGGCAAGCGGGGTCCCGCCCAAGGCGGGAAAGGCGCACCTTTTTATCCCTTTGATTTTTTCAGTAAATATTAACGGAGAGTTGGCCGAGCGGCTGAAGGCGCACGACTCGAAATCGTGTATCCCGTGATGAACGGGATCCGGGGTTCAAATCCCTGACTCTCCGCCATTTATATAGATGAGAACCCCGGATCAACGCAGTTGAGGGGTTCTCCGCCGGCAGTAAATATATACTGCAAAGCGGCGGCGGATGCGCCGTAGGCGCAAAATCCCTGACTCTCCGCCATTATTCCTACCTGCCGGACTGTAGTCCGCCGTAGGCGGGCGCCATACTACGTCATATAAAAGTAATGCAAGTAAGAGACTTCGTCTGGCGAGCCAGAGTTTACTGTCAACCGAATAGCAGCAATCTCTCAACATTATTTTAAATCCCGGCCGACGGCTTTTGCCATCGGCCTTTGTCATTCAAATATCCCTGCCACAAAAAGGTTCTGCCAACTTTATGTCATCACATCTTGGTGAAATTGCCGCCCTGATCACCGCCGTCTGCTGGACGGTCACCGCCCTGGCCTTTGAGCCGGCCGCCAAAAAGATCGGCTCCGTGGCGGTAAACCTTATCAAGCTGGCACTGGGAGCGCTGCTGCTGGGCTGTTTTACCCTGGTCACCCGGGGCATGTTCCTGCCGTTCGATGCCTCCGCCCATACCTGGCTGTGGCTTTCGCTGTCGGGGGTGGCCGGGTTCGTGATCGGCGACTATTGCCTGTTCAAATCCTACACCATCATCAGCGCCCGGGTGGCCATGCTGGTGATGGCCCTAGCCCCTCCCATGGCGGCGCTGATGGGCTGGCTGTGGCTGGGGGAAACCCTGACCCCGATCGATATCTGGGGCATGGCCCTGACCCTGCTGGGGATCTCCCTGGTGGTTTTAAAGAAAGATGCCGGATCCAATCAGCTGTCATTCAAGCATCCGGTGGCCGGAATTTTGCTGGCTTTGGGGGGAGCGCTGGGACAGGCCGGCGGGTTGGTGCTTTCCAAATACGGGATGCAGGGATACCATCCCTTTGCCTCGGCCCAGATCAGGGTGATCACCGGACTGGCCGGATTCGCCATCCTGTTCACCGCATTGGGCGGCTGGCGCCGCCTGCCGGGGATATTCAAGGACCGCGGACTGATGGGCCAGCTTACTCTGGGCACCACCTTCGGACCTTTCCTGGGTGTGTCTTTCTCCCTGCTGGCCGTCCAGCACACTTCCACCGGCATCGCCTCCACCATCATGGCCCTGGTGCCGGTGCTGATCATCCCGCCATCGGTGATCTTGTTCCGGCAGCGGGTCAGTTTAATGGAGATCGTCGGAGCGGTGGTGGCGGTGGCCGGGGTCTGGTTGTTGTTCTTTAAGTGATAATGTAAAGAGGCAACGTGGCATCAATTAAAACCACCCCAGTAAAAGAATGGCTGGTTTACATTCTGAAGTGCAAGGATGGAAGCTACTACACCGGCATTACCAATGATCTGGCCAAACGTTTAAAAGCCCACACTGCGGGCACCGCGTCCAAATACACCAGATCAAGACTGCCGGTAAAGGTTGTGTATCGGGAAATATTGCCAACCAAAGGCCGGGCCCTGAGCCGGGAGCTGGAAATCAAAAAACTATCCCGGGTGCAAAAAACTATTTTAATAAAAGCCTTGATACAAAAGTAAAGCCCCCCGCCTTTGGCGGGGGGCTTTTTATCACATCCAATATTATGCTACGGATATTTCGCTTTTTGGCTTTCTGTTTCTAGCCAGTTCCCAAACACCCAGCCCGATTATCCCCAACAGCACAACCAGCGCAGAGATGAGACTGATTGCCAGTCCGGTGTTGAACGGCTTGGACTGATACTTAAATTCCACTTTGTGCTTTCCGGCCGGAACCACCACCGCCCGGAAGGTGTAGTCTGCCCGGTAGGTCTTGACCGGCTGGCCGTCCAGATAGGCTTGCCAGGCCGGGTAATGGTTTTCGCTGAGCACCATTATGGCCGGGGCCAAGGCTTCAACTGAAAGTTTTATCTGGTTGGGTTGGTATTCATCAACCGTAACGCTTCCCTGCACCTGCTTGGCGGAAACAAATCCCTCCGGCTGTTCTTCCAGAATAACGGTCCGGGAGGGATCAAAGCTGGATTGTTTGATGCGTTCCAGTATCTCCGTTTCCCTGGCGATCACTTCGTAATTGCCTGCCAGCCAGGCTCTAGGCAGGGATTTTTGGTACTGGTATATCTTTACCTGCCCGCCGTAGCAGGAATCGTAAAGTGTGAAATCGGGATGGTTCAAAGGCTGCTGCAGTAATAGATATTTCACCCCCAGGATGGACATGAAATTGAGCCCGTTCATGTCCAGGATGTTGTGGAAATCAGGCTGCAGCCTTTGGGCGTTTATTCCCACAAACTCGTTGTACCGGCGCAGGGGGTTGGGATGCTCCCCCCCCACTGTTTGGAAACCGAACAGCGTCAGATAATTCCCCTGCTGGTGGACCTGCAACGGCATGATCCGATAAAGTGACCTGTCATTTTCTAATTTCTGGACCACCTCGTCCTTGGCAAAATATTCCTCTGGCCCGGCTACTATCTTAATGAATTTGGCGTCCACCCTCCACATTTCGGCAAATATCAGCAGTCCTGCCATGACCGCCCACCAGGTCAGGGGAACTTTCCGCTTTGCCAGCAGCCAGATCAGCAGAGCCCCCAGCAGCAGGATCACAAAAGCTATCCAGTATCCCTTGACCATTTCCCCGTAACCCTGCCACAAGGCCTGGGCGCCCCAGCCCCGGGCGGCAAAACCGGAAAGCATCGAGGTCATTCCGTCCTTGGCTCCGGCAAAAACAAAACCCAGGAGTAATACCGAACTCAGTCCGATCAGCAGATTGCGGAATAGTTTTTTGCCGTATTGACCATCCGTAAGCGTCTGAACACCGGCCGCCGCCAGCACCGCGACGGAAAACGAGAACAGGTTGAAGATCATGGCCGGACTGCGGAATTTTGACATCCCGGGGATCAGGTAATAAACCAGGTAATACAGCGGAGTGAATCCGCCGAAGGCCACGATCAGGGCAAATATCCCAAAAACGAGGAAGAACAATTTCAGCCTTTTCCGTTTGCTGTATATCAACCCGATCAGTGCCAGCAGCACAGGTATCACCCCTACGTATTCGGTGTGAAGTTTCAGGTCGCGGCGGCCCCAGTACCAGTGGGTGGGCCGGTCGTCGGAATCCTTGTCAATCAGGCCGGAGAACTCCGGCCAGACGATGTTTATTATCTCCTCCGGCGGCATGGAATACGAGGTGGCAAACTGGTAGCCCTTATCCTGGCCCCGGGGAGAAAATTTTAGATAGGACTGCAGGGGAAGGGCCTGAACGGCGTAAAGGGAGAAGCCTGAAACCAGTATTATGGCGCCCCTTATCAAACCAATCGGCAATGTTTTTTTAAAAGACAGGCCGTTTTTATATCTTGCATATAGCCTTGCCACAGCAAAGAAAAAACCCGCCAGCAGCAGATAATAGGTCATCTGCACATGGGGAGAAAGCAGGGCTAATCCGATGACCACGGATGAGCAAAGCGACCATAACAACCATTTCCGCCAGATGTCCTCCTCGATCGCCCGGGTTAGAAACAGCAGCAACCAGGGAAGCAGGCTGGACACAATGATTTTCCCGTCATGCCCGGCATATATCAGGCTGGCCATGGAGCTGGTGAACATATATGTGATACCGGACAGGAACGAGGCGGTTCCACCGAATTTGAGATGCCGCAGGAACAGGAAGGTGCCGATTCCGGCCAGGGTGATGTGAATAAAATAATTCCAGACAGTGAATTGCTGGGCCGGCATAAAAAGCCGCAATAACAGCGAGGTGGGATAAAATAAATCCCCGGCTACTGCGTCCACATAAGGCACTCCCCCGTAAACACTGGAATACCACATCGGGACCTGGTGCAGCCTGGTAATGACGTCGGCGGCAAACACCCGGCTCATATAGGCCCCGGTGACAAAATCGGTGCCAAAGAGCATGAATTTTGACAACAACACCCGGTTGAACACCAATAGGGCCAGAGCCAGCAGCAGGCCTGCGGCCAGCCAAGGGTTATTGAACAAATCCTTGCCGGTTATACTGGGAGTTTGCTTTGGCAGGTTTTCTTTGATATTCTGTCTCTTTTTCATTCTTAGCCTTATGCTTTATTGTTTTCTAAATGTTAACCCGATAAAAGCCACCACTACTTCGAAAACAATGAACCAGAGTCTTGCCAATATTGAAATAATGACCGCCAAGGGTACCGGGATATAGTATTTCAGTAAAAATACCAAGGCCCCTTCCCGGACCCCCAGTCCGCTCGGAGTGATCAAACTTAAAAAGCCAACCGCCCAAGCACCATTATATAGACCTATGACCCCTGGCAAATATATGATACTTATGGGATATACGGTCCTGATCAAAAGGTAAAATGCCGTTCCTTGGATAATTGCCGAGAAAAGATAAATGACCGATGCCATCCTGATTTTTGCATAATCAACTGAAAGCGCCACTTCCCTTTTTAAGAACACTTTGGCCACCCAGCGTAATAGGACGATCACCATAGGGGAGAACAACAATGCCATCAGCAACCCTGTCGGTATGGTCAACAGCCAAACCCATGAAGGAATACCTTTCAGCAGTAAGAATGGAATGCAAATGATAGCCGCTAAAAGAGAACCCAGTAAAAGTACCATCATTTCAATTACCATGGCGGTTCCGCTTATCTTTTCCGGTATCCCCTCAGCTTTGCACAGGATCATCCGGCCTCCTACCGCCCAAACATGTCCGGGTATGTATTTTGCTAAAAACGACCCGGTGATCACCCACCATGATTTCGTAAAGCTCATCTTGGTGCCAAGGCCTTTTAAAATTATCTGCCAGGCTTTTATGGAACAACAGAACGTGGCAAACAGGCCAAGGTAGGAGACAATTAACCAGATATAGTTGATATGCAAACTGGCAAAGGGTATGTCCTTCCAACCCCGGTAAAGCTGGTTAGCCATAAAATATGTGATGACTATGATGACAAAAGTCGCTATTATATTTTTTATTGCGGGTCTGATTTTTGAATTAGTCGTTCCCTTACTCGCCATTGTTGCCTCTTCCTATTAAATATGCTTTCACTTTGTTTAGATTAAATTAAGATCCATCAAGTGTTGTTGCCAAAAATTTTCTGATAGGTTTTCAGCGTTTCTTCCGCAGACTTCTGCCAAGTAAATAGCCGGGCTTGTTTCAACCCCTCGGACGTCATTTTTTGGGACAAACCCTGGTCCGACAGGACCGAAAGGATCTTTTCCTTCCATAAAATGTCATTCAGGGGATCGATCATTATCCCGGCCCCTCCCACCACTTCGGGAATGGATGAATTATCGGAGGCGATCACCGGACAGCCGCAGGCCATGGCCTCCAATGCCGGCAGGCCGAACCCTTCGTACAGCGAGGGAAATACTAAGACATCGGCGGCGGCATAATAATGCGGCAAATGTTCCTTGGCCACTGATTCCCTGACCAGGACCCTGGAGGAAAGATTTTCCCGGGCGATGAATTCCTGATCCCCTTTCCCAGCCGGGCCTACTTTGACCAGTCTTGCCTGGCAATTTTCCCGGGAAATCTGGCTGAAAGCCCTGAGTACCGTTATGAAATTCTTCCGGGGAGCGGAGGTGCCCACCTGCAAAATTATCTTTTCGTTCAGGGGCAGTCCCAGCAGTTCCCGGCTGGCAGTTTTGCTGTAGGGCTTATATTCCGAAGTAACTCCCAGCAAGACCGGAGTGATCTTTTGGGGGTCCATTTTGTATATCCTTACCAGGTCGTTCTTGGTGGCCTGGGAGATGGATATCACATGGTCGGCTTTCTTTATCCCCGAGTAAAGGAAGGTCCTCCAGCATTTCTCCAGCAGGGACGAGGGCATGAAAAGGGGGATCAGATCCAGGCAGGTGACTATTCTTTTATTTCCGGCCCTTAGGAACGACAGGTTCTGGCTGAGGACGTGGACATTCTTTTGATGCCGGTAAGACCGGCTGCACTGCCGCCAAAAGAGCGGCTTGGGGCACTTGATCCCGACATTTATTGTGGACTCCAGCCCCCTGGCCCCGTAGAACTCGCAACTGCCTTTTTGGCTGTTATAATAGGCCATTTTCACCGGCGTCAGGTCTTTGAGGTTCCGGTAAAGGTTCCAGGCATAGACCCCGGTCCCGCTGTGTTCCGGCTGGTCATTGATTATCTCGATGCAATCGGAATCGTTCATGGCTGCACCCTCAGATTCTGTTAATCAAAAAATGGGCGGTTTCTGGCCGCCCATCAAGAGATCTTAAGTTTTAAAACTCAACCGAGATATCCGCCCTCAGGGGATTACCCAGCCCTCCCATCGGAGCGTAAGCCACATCCAGCCTGTATTTCCGGACGTAAATTCCCAGTCCGCAGGACAGCCCGGTAAAGTCGTCCAGGTCGGAGCCGGTCTTGATATCCCTCATGGCGCCGTTGTAGCCCAGCCGCAGGGCCAAAGCATCCTTGGCGAAGTATTCCAGCCCCAGCTGGGCTTTGACCCCGGCATCCACGGCTTTGGAGGCCGCCAGGGCAATTGTCAGCCGGTTCATGACCGGCCGGTAAGCCAGCCCGCCCCGGAAGGTCAGGGGAAGTTTTTCCTTTTCGGTGACGAAGGCCTTGGCGGCCACGCCCAGGTTCAGCACCGAAAACCCGGCGGTCAGGCTGCTGCCGTAATTGCGGGAACCCCTGGCCTTGAACAGTACCCTGGCCGCCTGATCCATGTCGATCTCATACAACGCCCCCAGGTCCACGGCCACCGCGGAGGCCGAGTATTCCTGCACCTTGTCGTAGACCCCCTTCAGGGCGGCTCCGGCAAACAGCTGTGAGGTTATTATCCGGCCGTATCCCAGCGACAGTGCCAGGGTATTGTAGCTGAAGGTGTTTCCGGTGCCGGTGGGCAGGTCTAGTGTGGTCTCTTTGATGGAGCCGCTGTTGAGGTAGGAGATCCCGGCGCTGTAAGTGCTCCATTGGTCCCGGGGCTGGACGTAGCTGATGCTGCCGGTCTGGATGTCGGCGGCATAATTGGTGTAGCCGGCCGAACCCTGGCGGCTTTTGATCAGCGACAGGCCGGCCGGATTGTAGGACAGGCCGGCCAGGTCGTCGGAAGCCCCAACCAGGGCTTCGCCCATGGACACTGCCCGGGCCTTTAGGGGCAGGCGCAAAAACGAGAAGCCGCAATCCTGGGCCGAAGCAAATGCTGCCGTCAGTGACATTACCGCCAGGAACAGGAGGGTCTTCTTCATGGTTTTACTCCTTAATATCAGATCTTTTATTGGCCGACAGGAACAGCACGTTGCACCAGCGGTTGTTGGAATCCACCATCCGGCTGTCGTCAAAGTTGAACGAGGGGCGGGAGAGCACCGCCGAGAAATCCTCCCGGTGTTCCCACAGCCAGTCCTGGATCTCTTCCTCGTCCAGCGAATTCAGGAAATATATGAACTCTTCAATGGTAAAGCCGCTCTGACCCCGCTCCTCCAGCCAGTCCTCCACATCGGGACTGCTGACGCTGGCCAGCAGTTCAAAGATGTCATCCCAGCACTTTTGGGGCACTATCTTGTTCTTGATGTAGCTTTTAAAATAAGTCATTGACCTCTTCCGTAAATGTTTGTTAGCTCCCCTTGCCCGGACCGAGGCGGACCAAGGCCGCCGGCAAAGGGGGTTAAAAAGATAATACTGTAATTTTTACTGTTTGTCAACAGTTTTAAGACAAAATTATGCCGCCCGCCGCTTCACCCGCCATTGACAGCCAGATCCGGGACCCTCAGCTTTTTGACCTCCCGGACGATCATCACTGCGGTTATGACCGCGGAGATTAGGTCGGCCGCCGGGCCGGAGATCCATATCCCGTCTATCCCTAATACCGGGGGCAGGATCAGGATCAGGGGGATCAGCACTATCACCTGCCGGAGCAGGTTGAGGAACAGGGAGGTCCGGGCCTGGCCGATGGCCTGAAAGAAATTTCCGCTGACCACCTGAAAACCCACCACCGGGAACATGGCCAGCAAAACCCTCATTCCCCGGGTTCCCAGTTCCATCAATTGCCGGTCGTCCCGGTTGAACAGCCCGATGATGGCCTGGGGAAATATCTCCACCGCCAGGAATCCGGCCGTGGTGATTATGGTGGCCGCGATGATGGATATCTTCAGGGTCCTTTTTACCCGGGAATACCGGCCGGCCCCGTAATTATAGCCGATGATCGGCTGGGCCGCCATGTTGAGGGCGATGACGCAGAAGACCACCATCATGGCCACGCTGTTGATTATGCCCATGGCCCCCACCGCCAGGTCGCCGCCGTACCTGATCAGCTGGATGTTGAACAGGGTGCTGATGACGCTGCCGGCCAGCTGCATGGCGAAGGGCGCCATCCCTATGGACAGGATCCCCAGCACTATGCCCTGCTGCAGTTTAAAATTGGCCGGCCTCAGGCGCAGGGCGCTTTTGCTCCCGGTGAAGTGCATCAGCACCCAGAAGCTGGTGGCGGCCATGGAGATCACCGTGGCGATGGCCGCCCCGCTGACCCCCATCTTGAAGACGAAGATGAACAGCGGATCCAGCACTATGTTCATGACCGCCCCCAGGATCATGGTGTACATGGCTATTTTGGCGTTGCCCTCGGCCCGGATGATCCCGTTCATCCCGAATCCGATCCCCTGGAAAATATTCCCCCACAGGATGACGGTGATATACTGCCGGGCATAGCCGATGGTGTCGGGGCCGGCCCCGAACAGCGCCAGTATCCGGTCCCGGGCCAGCAGGCCGAAAACAGTGACGGCCAGCGAGATCAGCAGCAGCAGGATGAAGGCATTGCCCAGGATCCTTTCGGCCTCGCCCTTGTTCTGCTGGCCCAAGCGTATGGAAACCAGCGAGGACGCTCCCATTCCCACCAGCATCCCGAAGGCCATGGCGATGATCATGATGGGAAAGGTGACGCTTAAGCCGGAAAGGGCCAGAGCCCCCACTCCCCGGCCGATGTAGATCCGGTCGACTATGTTATAGATGGTATTGGCCATCACCCCGATGATGGCCGGCACGAAATATTTCCAGAGCAGTTTCCCCACCGGGGTCTGCCCCAGTTCCTGAGAACGGTCCAAATCCGTATCCTTCTGCCAAAACAACAATGGGTGCGTTTCCGCACCCATTGGATCAGCGGTATGCGAGGTGAATCATCTGCTTGTTCATCTGCCCGGACCGGCTTTAGTGCCGGGTGACGGTGTTCAGTCCCTTTTTCAGTTTGTGGCGGGGATGGGTGCTGACCGAGTTGATGGCGTTGACGATGGCCACCAGCACCTGGGTCTTGAACTGGTCATGGGCCATGTTGACCATGGTATGGATGTGCCCCCCCTCGCTGACCACGTACTGCGACGGCAGCTGGTTCAGGGCCAGGGCCATCACGTCCAGTTGGCAGACCCGGCAGCTGCAGATCCCGGGCCGGGACAGCATCACCCGGGCCAGTTCCTCCTTGACTATCCGCTCCATGTAATTGGTCAGTTTGGGCATGATCCCTCCATATATCCGGTGGGTTTAGTTTTCATGAGACACTGGCCGAGGTTTAAACCGCTTTTCATTACAGGCCCATCAAATTATCTCAGACACACATCCCAAAAGCTTTTCTATCCGCAGATTTCACAGATTTACTCAGATTTTTCTATGCCGGTTAATATTTTTTGGTGCAAAAAGGTCGTTTTAATCTGCGTTAATCTGTGGATAAAGGTTCCTGGGTAGATTAGATAATCATTTTTCATTATTCCTTGGGCAGAATGGAAGCCGCCATCTGGCTGGCGTTGAAATTTATCCGTTCAAAGTCGCTCAGCAGATCCAGGTGAATGGTGCTGGTCTCCCGGGATTCCTTCAAACCCTTTTGCAGCCGGTCCAGGTGCTTTTTGTAAAACTCCCTTTCCATCAGGTAGACCTGCTCCTTGCGCTCCTGTGCCCGGCGGGCCAGCCCGGCATCGTTGGCGGCAAAGGCCCCGATGGCCAGGTCCAGGGTGATCATGGTCTGGCGGTGGATCTCCCGCAGGTCGTTCAGGCCCTCTTGGGAAAAGGCCAGCTGTCCGTCGATCTTTTTCCGGACATGGCCCATGATGTTCTTGCTGATCACGTCCCCGATGTGTTCCAGGTCGTTGACCACATATAAGAGTTTTATCCCCCTGTCCGACTGGTCTCCCGAAAGCTCCTGCTGGGCGATCTTGGCCACATAAGGCGTGATGGCCTCCTCCAGCAGGTC
>JAURWH010000237.1 GCA_030655055.1 bacterium | reverse complement strand
AGAAGCCCTTCACCGTGGGGGCCATCAACCTGACCGACTATTATTTTGAACACCGCCGGGCCATGGTGGACGCCCAGAACAACGCCCTGAAGGTCATCAAGGAAGTGGGGGCCGAATTTGGGAAGAAGTTCGACACCAATTACGGCCTGATCGAGAAATACCAGCTGGACGACGCCGAAGTGGCCATCGTGGCCTTGGGTTCCACCTGCGGCACCGCCAAGGTGGTAATAGACAAGCTGCGGAAACAGGGGGTCAAGGCCGGCCTGCTCAAGGTCCGCGTCTTCCGCCCCTTCCCCACCGAGGAGATCGCCAGGGCCCTGGAGAACATCAAGACGGTGGCGGTGCTGGACCGCTCCGACTCCATCGGCAGTTTCGGCGGCCCGGTGTTCACCGAGGTCCGCTCGGCCCTCTACGGCTCGGCCAAAAAGCCCCAGATCGCCGGCGTGATCTACGGCCTGGGCGGGCGGGAGATAGACATGGAGCAGATCGAGGGCCTGTTCATGGACCTGAAGGCAGGCAAGGTCAAGGCCGATTCGGTCAGCTACCTGGGGGTCCGGGACTAAATACAAAAAGCGGAAGGCAGAATTTTGAATTCTGAATTCTGAATTTAGAATTTTATTACAAGGATAATATAAAAATGGCAAATCTTAAAGAACTGGCAGCCCGGGGCGACAAGTTCACCGGGGGACACCGGGCCTGCGCCGGGTGCGGAGCCACCATCGTGGCCCGCCAGGCATTGCTGGCCGCCGGTGACAAGCCGGTAGTGGCCACCTGCGCCACCGGCTGTCTGGAAGTGGTCTCCACCATCTTCCCCTATACCGCCTGGGACGTGCCCTTCATCCACAGCGCCTTTGAGAACTCGGCGGCCACCATCTCCGGGGTGGAAGCGGCCTACAAGTCGCTGAAGCGCCAGGGCACGGTCACCGAGGACATCCGTTTCATGGCCTTTGGCGGCGACGGCGGCACCTACGACATCGGGCTGCAGGCCCTGTCCGGCGCCATGGAGCGCGGGCACAACATGCTCTACATCTGCTACGACAACCAGGCCTACATGAACACCGGGATCCAGCGCTCCTCGGCCACCCCCAAGGGCAGCGCCACCACCACCAGCCCCAACGGCAAAAAGATACCCGGCAAGGTCCAGTTCCGCAAGAACCTGACCGAGATCATAGCGGCCCACGGCATTCCCTATGTGGCCCAGAGCGTGGTGGGCAACTGGTCCGATTTCACCAAGAAAGTGGAAAAGGCTTTGGCCAAGGGCGGCCCGGCCTTCATCGCAGTATTGCAGCCCTGCCGTCTGGGCTGGGGCTATCCCCCGGAACTGACCGCCGAGCTGGGACGGCTGGCGGTGGAGACCAATTTCTGGCCGCTGTACGAGGTGGAGGACGGCAAGTACAAGATCAACTACACCCCCAAGGAGAGAAAACCCATCACCGAATGGATGTTCCAGCAGGAGCGGTTCCGCCACCTGAAGCGCCCGGAGAACCAGGCCATCCTGGAAGAGATCCAGAAGGACATCGATCTGCGCTGGGAGACCCTGGGCAAAAAGTGCAACTTGTAACTTGGGGAACAGATAACTTGGAAATTAGGTAAATGGGAAATAGATAAATGGGAAAAGGGATCAGGGGCAGGGACTTGGGATCAGATGACAGGAAACAGGAAACAGAGATCAGTAATTAGGTTGCCCAAGCCTCAACAAGAAGAAATTTTACGAGGTGAATTAAAGTGCCGGTGGAAAATTTAAACGTATTCGAGGACGATTTTTGGTCTATTAATGAGCTGTTGAACCAGCTCCTTAAGAACACCAATTCCCTGGCGGTGCTGCTGATAGACAAGGCCGGCCAGCTGATCACCACGGCCGGGGATATCAGCCAGCTGGACACCACCTCGTTCGCCTCGCTCTCGGCCGCCGATTTCGCGGCCACCAGCCAGCTGGCCATGCTGGTGGGGGAGAAGGAATTCTCCACCCTGTTCCATCAGGGGGAAAAACAGAACATCTACGTGGCCTCCATCGAATCCCGGGTGATGCTGGCGGTGATCTTCGACCAGCGCACCACCCTGGGCTTGGTGCGGGTCCGCACCAAGCAGACCGTGGCCGAGCTGATCAAGATGTTCCAGGCCATCTTCGCCAAACTGGAGGAATCTCCCCAGCCCCCGCCGCTGTCGGGTTCAAATTTCGGCTCCGATTTCGCCTCCGAGGCCGAATCAGAGCTGGATAACCTTTTTAAGTAGCCGGGAGCGCCAAAAGTGTCTTTAATAAATTATTCATCCCGCGAGATCAACTGCAAGATCGTCTACTACGGATGCGGCCTTTGCGGCAAGACCACCAATATCAAGCACATTTACACCAAGGTGGCGCCCGAGGCCAAAGGCAAGCTGATCTCCCTGGCCACCGAGCTGGACCGGACCCTGTTCTTCGACTTTTTGCCCCTGGACCTGGGTTCCATCAAGGGCTTCAAGACCAGGTTCCACCTGTACACCGTGCCGGGTCAGGTATTCTACAACGCCAGCCGCAAGCTGATACTGAGGGGCGTGGACGGGGTGGTGTTCGTGGCCGATTCCCAGGTGGAGCGGCTGGAGGCCAACATGGAATCCATGGCCAACCTCCAGGACAACATGGCGGAGTACGGACTGAACATCCAGACCATGCCCTTCCTGATCCAGTACAACAAGAGGGACCTGCCCAACATCGCCTCGGTGGAGGAGATGCGGGGGCAGCTGAACAAGTTCAACTCCCCGGAGATGGAGGCGGTGGCCCACCAGGGTTACGGGGTGTTCGAGACCCTGAAGTCGGTGGCCAAGATGGTGCTGAAGAACCTCAGTTAGGTTCTTTTTGCCACAAAGACACAAAGACACAAAGGCACAAAGGGAATTATATATCTTAGGGACCCATTCTTCGTGTAGCCGATATTTTATGTTTACCGTAATTTGTTAATATTATTTAGTGTCTTGGTGTCTTTGTGGCTATAGTCCTTTTGTGGCTATTTGGAATTTAAATGTTCAATTTTATCATATAACAAGACCATGTCCACCTACGATATCCTTTTGCTGGTATTTTACTGCCTGATGATGCTGGTGCTCTCGGTGTACTCCTTCCATGCATATCTGATGGTCTATCTTTACCGCAAGAACAGGATCAACCGCCAAAAGGTCCGCTGCCAGATCACCGAATGGCCCACGGTCACGGTGCAGCTTCCCATCTACAACGAGAAGTATGTGGTGGAGCGGCTGATTGACTCGGCGGCCGCCCTGGACTATCCCAAGGACAAGCTGGAGATCCAGGTGCTGGACGATTCCACCGACGAGACCAGGGAGCACGCCGAACAGCTGGCCGAAAAGTACCGCAGACAGGGGATCAACATCGTCCACCTGCACCGCACCGACCGCAGCGGATTCAAGGCCGGAGCGCTTAAGGCCGGGCTGGCCGTGGCCCAGGGCGAGTTCCTGGCCATCTTCGACGCCGACTTCGTGCCCCCGGTTGATTTCCTCAGGAACATGATGCCCTACTTCTCCTCGCCCAAGATCGGCCTGGTGCAGGCCCGCTGGGGCCATATCAACGGCCAGGCCTCGCTCCTGACCAAGGGCCAGGCCATAGGGCTGGACGCCCATTTCGTGATAGAGCACGGGGCCCGCAATTCTTCCGGCATCTTCATGAACTTCAACGGCACCGCCGGGGTCTGGCGGAAGGAGGCCATAGTCAACGCCGGCGACTGGCAGCAGGACACCCTGACCGAGGACATGGACCTGTCCTACCGGGCCCAGCTGGCCGGGTGGGAGTTCATCTACGTCAACGATATAGTCTGTCCGGCCGAGGTGCCGGAGGAGGTCCACGGCTACAAAGCCCAGCAGTACCGCTGGGCCAAGGGGGCCATCCAGACCGCCAAAAAACTTCTGCCCCGGATCTGGCGCGATCCCAAGCTTACCGGCCTGCGCAAGTGGGAGGCCACCGTCCATTTGACCAACCACATCGTCTTCCCGGTGATGCTGATGGTGACCCTGCTGTCCTTCCCCATGATGATCCTCAAGGTCTCCCAGGCCGCCTCCCGGGGATTCTTCATCGGGGCCACGGTCTTCACCATTTGCGCCTTCAGCTATCCCATCTTCTACATCTACGCCCAAAAGGAGATCTATCCCGACTGGCGCCGCCGCATCCTGTTTCTGCCCATTTTGATGGCCGGGGCCATCGGCCTGTCGGTGATCAACTCCAAGGCGGTGTTCAGCGCGTTGTTCAACCGCCAGAGCGCCTTTGCCCGCACCCCCAAGTACAACCTGACCCTGGGCAAGCCCAAGGGCTGGTCCGGAAAGAAATACAAGGCCAAGTTCGAACTGACGGTGGTGCTGGAACTGCTTTTGGTGGTCTACACCTCGGCGGCCTTGTGGTACGCTTTTGAGCACATGCAGCTGGCCTCGGTGCCGTTCTTATTGTTGTACTGGCTGGGTTTCTTGTTCGTGGGAAGCTTGTCGGTGGCGCATAGTTTTAGAAGCTAGATATGGCCGGTGGTTTTGATGCACCCCTGCGGGGCACTCAACCACCATCCAGATACAACCCCCTCTCCCGGTAAGCCAGGAGAGGGGGTTTTGTTTTCCCTGAGAAGGAGGAGTGCTCAAAAAAGACCTTGATTTTGCTGGGTTTTAGGTGTATTCTTAATACTGAAACAGTCAGTATTCCAATCTGTCGGGAATTACAACCGTCCAATTCATCCGTTTAAAAAGCAATCTACAGGTCAAATGAAAACCCCTAAACACCACATTGAACATTCCCGGGTACTCCACATCCTGCTGAACCGGTGCCAGGTGCTTAGCCTGGTCGGACGGTACGACCGGGCGTTAAGCGGACTTAGCCGGGGCCTGGCCCTGTCCGGGAAGCTCCGGCACAAAAAGTTCCAGGCGGATTACCACCTGGAGTTGAGCGATGTCTATAATTCCGTCAGCAAATACGACGAGATGCTGAACTCGGCCATGGAATCCCACTCGCTTTACCGGGAGCTGGGCGACAAAAAGGGACAGGCCACCTGCCTGAACAACATCGGGCTGGCGCACGGCACCCAGGGGGATTATCCCAAGGCCCTGGATTATTTTTCCCAGGCCCTTAAGCTGGAGGAGGAGAACGGCAACCGTACGGGACAAGCGCACAGCCTCAACAATTTGAGCTTTGTCCATTACCATCGGGGAGATTATCTTGTCGCTCTGGAATGCTATGAAAAAGCCCTGAAGATAGAGGAGGAGTTCGGCGACCGGCAGGGCCAGGCCACCAGCCTGAACAACATCGGCCTGATCCACGGCAACCTGGGCGATTATTCCAAGACGCTGGAATATTTGGTCAAGGCCCTGCAGATAGAGGAGGAGATAGGCGACCGGCACTGCCAGGCCCCCAGCCTCAACAACATCGGCACGGTTTATTACCGCAGAGGCGATTATCTTAAGGCCCTGGAGTACTTCGGCCGGTCGGTAAGGATATGGGAGGAGATAGGCAACCGGGAGGGCGCTGCTCCCAGCCTTAACAACATGGGCAGCGTGGCCGGCATCCTGGATGACTATCCCAAGGCCCATGACTATTATGCCAGGGCCCTGCAGATAGAGGAAGAGACCGGCGACCGGCCGGGCCAGGCCATAAGCCTGGTCAATACCGCCAACATCTACCTGAAGCAGGGTAAATATGATGAAGCCAGGGCCTGCCTGGTCAGGAGTGAAAAGATCGCAGGGGAGGTGGGGAACAAGTTCGTCCTGCGCCAGGTCTGTCTTTTTTACGGCGAACTGGAGCTGACCCTCAAAGATCCCTCCCTGGCCCTGGAATATGCGGAGAGGTCGATTGATCTGTCCGGACAGCTTAATTCAAAGGCCGGGCGGGCGGAGGCTCTGCTGCTGCAGGCCCGGATAGAGGGATCGGACGAAAAATTCCGGGAAGCCATTGCCGTCTTTGAATCGGTCAAGCAGCCGCTGGACATAGCCAAGGCACGATATTATTACGGCCTGGTGATGGGGCTGTCCGACGAGATAAAAGCGGCCCGGGATATTTTCTTAAGGCTGGGCCTTAAGAAATGGGTTGATAGGATTGATAGCGGTGGTGGCAATTCATGAATTGCCACTAGGTGCATATTATCTGTAAAGAATATAACCTCCGGACTGCTGAAGAGGATATTACCCGGTTGCATCCGCTTTTCACCATATAAATGAAGGAGGAAACCAAAATGTGGACTGCGATCATCGGCCAAAATGCGGGGGCGGTCTGGAAAGTGCTTAGCGCCAAGGGAGACCAGAACCTCAGCTCCCTTAAAAAACTGGCCAAGCTGAACGACAAGCAGCTTTACCTGTCCCTGGGCTGGCTGGCCCGTGAGGGCAAGGTCAAATTCACCCCCGACAAGGCGCAGACATTGGTGGGATTGAAATAGGGGATTTGCACAGAGACACTGAGGCCCAGAGGGTTTATTTAATGGATCACGTTATTTCGCAGGGGCGATTGGGAAAACGCCCCTGCGGGATACTTCAAACTGGTTAACCTCTGCGGTTATAAACGCAGAGGTATTTATTTTTACCCGTAATCCGGGGAAAGTTTGTCTGCACCGTTTCGTTGGCAAGTATTTATGAAAAATAATATCTACAGCGCCCTTGACATATTCGTTGAAACATGTTAAAATCCAACCGAAAGGTAATATTATAAATAGTATTAGTAATTTAGAATAACATGAATAATATATGATTAAGTATTTAAAACAAACAAAACGGTAATATATGATATATTCGGAATTGAATCTCCTGCGCCAACGGTCGTTCACCTTTGAAAAGGCCGCAAAATGCGTCAATGGCTTGACGACAAAAAATATTCATGATTGGGACCAGGCAGGCCTGTTGACCCACCAGCGGTCCCGGGCCAACAAGGGATGGCGTCGTTTTTCCATTCTCGACATCCACACCCTGATGATGATCGCAGCCATGAAAGAGATCGGCATGGCCGCCGATGCCATCAAGTGCGTGCTGGATGATATGAGAAATGATGATTTTTATAATCTGGACCATGATCCGACGATCAATGCCTACGAAACCGTGTCCCTTGTTGCACTGACCGAGCGGCGGGACTATTACCTTGTCATCATGTTCAAGGGTCCGAAAGCTTTCTACATGAATTCCAGTGAATTCCGCAAACGGGTGCTGGCGGAATCCCGGTACCGGGCATTCGTCACAGTTCCGTTTTCCGATTATCTGACGTTGGCTATAAACACCGTGTTGGCCGATGGCGGCGACGAAGGTGCCGCATTTGAGCCGCTGAGAAAAGCGGCCCGCGCAATACGAGACCTTATCAATGACACCAGGGCCGAGGTTTCGAAGTGATTCCCTTTTATGGGGGAAATCCGAGACAATAAGCAACCCGATAATAAATATTCCAAAACGAACCCAATTTCCAGGCATCCAATTTAAAAATGACGTAAATACATGGTCGCTACGGAAAAACGTTCAACAATCTACTCGTTCGAAAACTACCGAATGAAAGGGAGACGTCGGAGAAGGACTGGCAGCCTCTAACCTCTTGTATTTCCACCGATTGGCTGGCGGCGATAAGCTCCCCCGGGTTTTTAGCAATACTACTTAAGTTATGGGGGGGGGGATTGCCAAAGTAAGGGAAGGCAGTAGTCTTGACCCGGCATCACTTGACACGGCATCAGATGTTCAGATGGAGGGCAGCTCCCAAATGAGTGTTTTGCAAAACGAAGCCAATTTCTCCTTTCCATTGCAGGGGAGGCCCTCCCACCGCTTTTTCGCCAGCACTATTATTTAAAAAACAATTGAGCCTCAGGCCAAAATAAGGTATAATCTTATCCATGAGCAAAACCCTGAAATCCATAGCCGGGATGTCCTTGGGCACCCTGTTCTCGCGCCTGACCGGGTTCGTAAAATGGGCGGTGTTGGGGGCGGTGCTGGGCTTTACCCCGCTGGCCGACGCCTACAACCTGGCTCATGTGCTTCCCACCATGGTCTACGAGCTGATCCTGGGCGGGATCCTGTCGGCGGTGTTCATTCCGGTGATAGTGGAGCAGCTTTCGGAACACGAGCCCAAGCAGGCCTGGCTCAACATCAGCCAGGTGATCAACGCCGGATTGCTGGTGGTGGCCGCCACCACCCTGGTCTGCTTTGCCGCCTCGCCCTTCCTGGTCTACATCCAGACACTGAAGGCCCAGACCGCCACCCGGGAACAGGTGCTGTTCTTCTTCTGGTTCTTCATCCCCCAGATATTCTTCTACGGGCTTTCGGCCATCGGCGGGGGCGTGCTTAACGCCCGGGGAAAGTTCGCCGCGGTGGCCTACGCCCCGGTGGCCAACAACCTGGTGGTCATAGCGGCATTGTTTGCCTACAAACTTTTCCCCTGGTTCGGCCCGGCCGGGCTGGCCTTAGGAACCACCTTCGGAGTGCTGGCCCAGGTGCTGCTGCTCCTTCCCGGCCTTAAAAGCAGCGGATTTAAATACCACTTTACCGTCAACTTCAAGCACCCGGCGGTGGTCAAGACCTTTCAGCTTTCCCTGCCGGTCATCCTTTACGTGGCCTTCAACCAGCTGAACCTGACCGTCCAGAACAATCTGGCCATCGGCATCCAGGGCGGGGTCTCGGCCCTGCAGTACGCTTTTGCCTTTTACATCCTGCCCCACGGCCTGCTGGCGGTGTCCATCGGGACGGTGCTGCTGCCGGGTCTGTCCCACCTGGCGGTGAAGAAGGAGTGGGAAAGTTTTGCCGGCTCCGTCCGCCGGGGAATAAGCTGGAGCGCCCTATGCATCATCCCGTCGATGGCGGTGCTGATCACCTGCAGTTTTCCCATCGTCCAGTCGCTGATGCAGCACGGACGCTTCCACACCGCCGACAGCATAATGCTGGCCCGGGTGCTGTCCCTGTATTCGCTGGGACTGTTCTCCTTCACCCTGTACCTGTTCCTCAACCGGGTCTTTTATTCCCTGCAGGACACCAAGACCCCGATGGTACTCAATCTCATCGGCAATGCCTTCAACTCGGGCTTTAACCTGCTGGTGATCGGGAAGCTGGGGGTGGACGGGCTGGCCCTGGGGCACGCCGCGGCCTATACCCTGATCGCGCTTTTAAGCCTGTGGCTGATCCGGTCCCGGGTCCGGGAGATCAAACTGAGTTTGCTGCTGCCGGTGTTCCTGAAAACTGCGGCGGCCTCGATCCTGGTCGGCCTGCTGGGCTGGGGCCTGAGCCTTGGCTGGCAGCGCTGGGTGGACGGCGGGCATTTGGGTCCCAAGATATTCTACCTGGCGGCCATGATGCTGGGGCTGGGGGCTGCCTATCTGGGTCTGGCCCGGCTGTTCCGGATAGCCGAGTTGATGGAGATGTTCAAGATGCTGCGTCCGGCCACCAAACCGGAGAAGCCGCTGTAAAATTTTGCCACAAAGACACGAAGCCACAAAGATCAATAATAAATAACCATTAACGATTTAAAAGTTTGGTGCCTTAGTGTCTTAGTGGCTATTAATAGGTATCTACTCCAATGAAACAAAAAGAAGACCTGAGATCAAAGGTCAAAGAACTGATAACCTCCCGGAAGCTGATCAGCCCCGGGGACCACGTGCTGGCGGCCTTTTCCGGCGGCCCTGATTCCCTGTGCCTGCTGCACCTCTTGAACGAATTGTCCGGAGAACTGGGGTTCAAACTGACCGCCTGCCATATTGACCATCATCTGCGGGGAAAAGCCTCGCAAGCCGATGCCGCCTGGGCCAGGCAGCTGGCACAAAGCTGGGGGGTAAGGATGATCACCGTGAATGTGGATGTCAAAGCACACTCCCGGAACAACAGGCTTTCCCTGGAAACCTCGGCCCGGGAGCTGAGGCGGGCGGCCCTGCTGGATGTCTCAAAAAAACAAAAATGCAGCAAGATAGCCACCGGCCACAACCTGGACGACCAGGCCGAGACAGTGCTTATGCACCTGATCCGGGGCTCCGGCTTAAGCGGCCTGGCCGGGATACCTTTGGTCAACGGGACATACGTCAGACCTCTTATAAGCTGTAGCCGGGAGAGGATTGAAGCCTACCTTGAACAGCTCAAACTGGCCGGGCGCAGGGATGCATCCAACAGTTCCCCAAAGTTCTTCCGCAACCGGGTCCGCCATCAGCTGATGCCC
>JAURWH010000236.1 GCA_030655055.1 bacterium | reverse complement strand
TTCACCTCGGCCAGGGCCAGGCTCCAGAGGCCCGATGCCAGCAGCAGTCCCAGCAGCAAGTATTTTTTCATGCAGTTCCCCTTTCCTGAAAAAACGTTGATTTGATGATACCTGAAATACCCGGTGCTGTCAAGATGATTTTGTGAAAACCTGATTGACAGATGCTGGTCAAATCTGATAAATTATACATTATGAACCTTCCCAACAAACTGACCCTGGGCCGGGCGCTGGTCAGCCCGGTGTTCATGGCGTTGCTGCTTTACGACAACGTCTACAGCCGGTATGCGGCGCTGGCGGTATTTCTGCTGGCCTCGCTGACAGACCTGCTGGACGGATACCTAGCCCGGCGCAACGGCCAGCAGACCGGCTTCGGCAAGATCATGGACCCCATCGCCGACAAGCTGCTGATAGCGGTGGCCCTGGTGGCCTTCGTGGCCCTGAAGCTCTCCAGCGTCTGGATGGTGATGGTGATCATCGTCCGGGAGTTTCTGATCATGGGCCTAAGGACCGTGGTGGCCTACCGGGGACACATCATGGAATCAAGTATTTTGGCTAAGCTTAAGACCTCCAGCCAGATGCTGGCAGTGCTGGCGGTGCTGGTCTTCATCTGTTACCGTGATACCTTGGCCGCCAACGGGACATATATTTCTGAATATCAGCTGGCAAATTATGTTTCGGCGCTTGACGGGTTAATATTTCTGGCCATGCTGCTGACGGTGGTCTCGGGGCTGGATTACCTGATAAAAAGCCGATGGCTAATCCTGGGGTTGTTAAAGGGGAATATGTAAAAAACAGGGCCCATTATATAAAGAAACCAGGAATGCAGGAAATACTCAAACATGTCTTGGACCGCTATGTCCTTTTTCTTTTTTGTGCCGCCAACTAAGAAAAAGGACCAAAAAGAAAAAAGCTCGTCGCAAAATACTATCCGGGCCACCCTTACGCTAAAGCTTAAGCGGGCCCGCGTTGCGCTTCTCGTTGCCGGCGGGCTTGTCTGAACTCGGGCTTTGGCCAGCCCTCAAACAGGGCAGACAAGCTATTAACCGCCGTCAACTGCGATGCTCACTGATAGTATTTAACGCGACAACCATGGTTGGCACCGGTTGTTCAAACGGGTTTCTGAGCTAATTGGATAGATAGACATTAATACTAAATAAATCAGAAATACGATGAAGAATAATAACGGAAATTGGTTTATTAAAACTCTGGCCTCGGCCGGATTTGCAGGATATTGTCCCATCGCCCCCGGCACCGCCGGAAGCCTGGTGGGGCTTGTAATCTGGTGGTTCGGGGCGGAGCTGAACATCTGGCTGCAGCTTTCCATCATCATCACGCTTTTCTTTCTGGGGGTCTGGGCCGCCACCCTGGCCGAGAAGGACTGGGGGCACGATGCCGGCAGGATAGTGATCGACGAAGTGATGGGAATGTGGGTGACGCTGTGGCTGCTGCCGAAAAGCTGGTGGCTCTTTGCAGTCGGCTTTTTGCTGTTCCGGGCGTTCGATATCATCAAACCATTGGGGGCCAGGCAGTCTCAAAAGCTGCCAGGCGGCTGGGGTGTGATGGTGGACGACCTGTTGGCCGGGATATATGCCAACATTGTCATGCAGGTAGTTTCTCGGATACTGTTACCAATGATCACTGGTCATTGAACAATAGCATATAGCATACAGCTTAAAGCTTACAACTTACGGCAAAATGAAAGCAGTCATAATCACCATAGGCAACGAGCTCCTCTCCGGCTTGACCGTTGACACCAATTCCTCCTATCTGGGCCGGGAACTGGCGGCCATTGGGGTCCCGGTGGTCTGGAGAACGGCAGTGGGCGACAACCCCAGCGACATTATCGAAGCCGTAGACCAGGGCCTCAAAGCCGGGGATCTGGTGGTCTGCACCGGCGGGCTGGGGCCCACCAGCGACGACATCACGCTAAATGTTTTATCCAAACACTTCGGGCAGAAACTGGTATTGGACAAAAGTGTTTTTGAATATCTGAAATCCCGTTTTGCCAAAAGGGGCGTGGCAATGCCGGCCTGCAACAAGAAGCAGGCTTTGGTCCCGGAAAAAGCCAAAGCACTTTTCAACTCTCAGGGAACGGCCCCGGGGATATTGTTCAACCTTAAAAACAAAAAACTTATCCTTTTGCCAGGGGTGCCCCGCGAGGTCAAGGCTATTTGGCAGGAGAGCATCAGGAGCGATCTGGAAAGATCGCCCGGCCGCCGGTTCATCCTTTCCACAGCCCTGCGCACCACCGGCATCCCGGAGTCGGCCATAGCGGAAAAGCTGACGGCTTTGGAAAAGGCCTTGAAGCCCGGCGTCCTGGCCTATCTGCCCGGTCAGCTGGGGGTGGACCTTAGAGTCACCTTGCACGGCGCTGATCGTAAATCACTGGACAGGCAGGCCGGAGGGATCATCCGAAAGATGAAGATGTCCTTAAAACACCATATCTACGGCAGCGAAGGACAAACGCTGGAAGAAGTTTTGGGTCTGATCCTGAAAAAGAAAGAACTGACCCTGGGTCTGGCCGAATCCTGCACCGGCGGCCTTATAGGCGACCGGATCACCAACGTTCCCGGCAGTTCCCAATACTTACTGGGCGGAATTGTGGCATACAGCAACCGGATAAAAGAAAAAATGCTGGGGGTCAAACCGCAAACTCTTTTAAAATACGGGGCGGTCAGCGCCGGAACAGTCAGGGAAATGGCGCTGGGGGCCAGGAAGATATTCAAAAGCGACCTCGGGCTTTCCATCTCGGGGATAGCCGGGCCGGACGGCGGGAGCGCTTTGAAACCGGTGGGGTTGGTCTTCATCGGAATTTCCGGACCAAAAGGGACCAAGGTGATCGAAAAAAGATTTTTAGGACCCAGACGGCAGATAAAGGAAATGGCAGCCCAAACGGCGCTGAATGAATTAAGGCTGTATCTGGGTAGTGCCAGTAAATGAATCTCATCCGATGTTTCATAGCGCTGGAACTGCCATCGCCGGTTCAAAAACATCTGGCCCAGGTCATCACCCGGCTCAAGGAGGCTAAGGCCGATATTAAGTGGGTTGAACCTGAGAACACACATCTGACGCTGAAGTTTCTGGGGGGAATATTCCCGGAGCAGGTCCAAAGCTCCAGGAAAGTTCTTCTTGACCAGAACGGAAAACACCCACCAATCCACTGCCGCACCGGGCAGATAGGAATTTTCCCGGGCTGGAACCGGCCCCAGGTGATATGGTTGGGTCTGATTGACGGGGTGCAAAGGATATCAGACCTGCAACTTCTGACGGAGAACGGCCTGGCTGATTGCGGTTTTGCCAGGGATCCCAAAAAGTTCAAGCCCCATCTTACTTTGGGAAGGGTGCGTTCCCCAAACAATATGGACAAACTGGCAGAAAGAATAAGGACCTTGCCCTTGGAGGAAATTGAGTTCAGTTTCGAGGAATTGGCTTTGATCAAAAGCACGCTTACTCAAAGCGGGCCGGTTTATCAGACTTTGGAAACCATCAAATTGTCCTGAAGCCAGCAATCGATAGAGCCCCGGGATCAGCTTTTGATCCCGGGGTTTGTTTTTTTATTAATTGTTAAGTTTTTGCTTGAATTTAAAGGAGTTTAAGGTTATGATAGGAAAGGGTTAACTGCTCAGCCACCAAAGTTTACCCTGAGCCGCCGCTGGCGTGGTAATCTGTGCCGAAGGGGCGCCAAGACACAAAAACATTTTTCAATCGCCATTAATGAAAGTAGTGTCTTAGTGGCTAAAAATGGCAAAAAAACCATATGACTGAGATCTATTTAAAAAAAATATCCAACATCTCCCATTTCTCCGGCTGGCTGAACGAATTGCCGTTCAACATACCGCCCGGGAAACCGGTGGTGCTAAAACCCAATCTGGTCTTTCCCGCTCCGGGAACCAGCGGGGTGGTTAGCGATGCCCGCCAGGCCGGGATGCTGATAGTTCACCTGAAAGCGCTGGGGGTGAAGGATATCACCATTGCCGAAGGGCCGGGGCTGGGGGTAGATCCTTTGGAGGCCTTTGAAAGGACAGGTTTTGGCGAACTGTCCCGGAAACACAATGTTCCTCTGGTAGACCTGAACCAGGCACCGCGCCATCCGGTGAAATGGTACGACGGCGAACTGCAGCTTCCCCTGATCTTCAAAGACGCTTACTACATCAACCTGCCCAAGCTTAAGACCCACATCAACACCCTGGTCACCCTGGGACTGAAGAACCAGAAGGGACTGCTTTCCTACGCCGACAAGAAGCGTTTCCACAAGAGCGGCCTGCACCGGCCGGTGGCCGAGCTTTATAAGCTGATCCGCCCCGACTTCACCATCCTGGACGGATTCACCGCCATCGAGGGCGACGGGCCGCTGTTCGCCGGAAAGAAAGTTGATCTAAAAGTTATTGTGGCTGGCGCCGATCCCCTGGCGGTGGATGCCGCCGGCTGCCGGCTGATGGGAATAGACCCGCTGGAGGCGGAGCACCTTAAACTGGCGAGCCAGATGGGGCTGGGCGGTATGGAATCAAAGATCATCGGAGACCGGCTGGAGGACTGCGCCCGCAGCTTCAAGCGGCCCGAGATGGAGATGCTGAAAATGCTGGGCCTGCACAACCAGCGCACACCGCTAGCCTGCAGCCTGTGCGGGGGGGCGGCCCGGGAGGGCCTGGTCTCCTCGGCCAAAGATCCCCGGAAGTGGGCCGCCAGCCTGATGCCGGTGCTGCGACAGATGGTCTTCGGCCGGGTGGACTTCGTTTACGGCCACCAGGCTTCCATCCCCAAGAACAGCCAAAGGGTGATCGCTGTGGGCGAATGCACCAGGCATTTGCAGGGCCGGCCCGGAGTGGTCTGGGTGGAGGGCTGCCCGCCTTCGCCGGAGATGCTGGTGGAGGCCTTTGCCAAGCTGTAACGGATCATACCGGGGCGGACAGGATTTACATGATGTACGGGTTTTATTTTAAAACATGCCGGCTGTCATTAAGTGAATATGTTTAGGGAGGATGTTTTCTGTTCAGCTTGGACTATTTTAAACAATTGGGAATATTGTAAATAGGTCTTGCAAACGATATCGTTATCGATTATAATATCGTAAGACAATAATCATATCGATGGAGAAAACGATGGAAGTTACCATTTCCTCAAAATACCAGGTGGTGATCCCCCTTCAGGTGCGCAAACTGCTGAACATCAAGCCGGGTGAAAAGGCCGAGATGATGGCCTACGGCCAAAGGATCGAGCTGGTGCCGGTAAGGCCGCTCAAGCAGATGAGAGGTTTCTTAAAGGGATTGTCCTCAGCTATCGACCGGGAAGGCGACCGGGTATGAACCTGGTTGATTCCTGCGGCTGGCTGGAATATCTGGCCGGCGGCAAAAATGCAGAATATTATGCTTCGGCGCTGGAGAATGAAAGCCAATTGGTGGTGCCGGTCATCTGCATTTACGAAGTGTTTAAAAAAGTGCTGAAAGAAAGGGGCGAGGATCAGGCCCTGCAGGCGGCGGCCCTGATGCACCGGGGTTTGGTGGCCGAGCTGGATGCCGGACTGGCGCTGGAGGCGGCCCGGCTGGGGCACCTCCATAAATTGCCTTTAGCCGACAGCCTGGTTTTGGCCACCGCCCAAAAATATAAGGCCATACTGTGGACCCAGGATGCTCATTTTAAGGGGCTTGACGGGGTAAGATTTGCGGGTAAGATAAAGGTATAAGACCAGATGGCAAAAATCCTATTGCTCAATCCTCCCGGCGATAAAACATACCTGCGGGACAGTTACTGCAGCAAGGTCTCCAAGGCGGCCTACCTGACGCCGCCCATTGACCTGCTGGTGATCAGCGGCTATCTGCATCCTAAGCATAAGATCACAGTCCTGGATGCCATGGCCCAAAGACTTTCGACCGGGCAGGCCCTGGACAAGATACGGGAGATCAGCCCGGAATACATCATTTCCCTTTTCGGCCAAGCCTCTTTAAAGAATGACCTGAATTTCTTCAGCCGCTTAAAGAAAGAACTATCCGGGGCCAAACTGCTGGTCACCGGCGATGCCGGGTTCGATGACACCGGGAAACTGCTGGAGAACAATCCCTGTCTCGATGCAGTGCTGTTGGATTACTCCTCACCCGGTTGGCTGGGATATTTGGACGGGCAGAGGGCCGGGATCACCGATATCGCATATATTCAGAGCGGCATCTACAGCGCCCGGCGGAGCGGGCCGTCCAAGGATTACTCCATCTGCGTTCCCCGGCACGAGCTTTTTCCCTACAAAAAATACCGGATGCCCTTTGCCCGGAAACTTCCCTATGCCGGTGTGGTCACCGATTTCGGCTGTCCCTTCAAGTGCGATTTCTGCCTGATCGGCCAGATGCCTTATAAACTACGCCCGGTGCCCGAGGTCATAGAGGAGCTGCTTTATCTCAAGCAGCTGGGAATAAAATATTTCTCCTTTGGTGACCAGACCTTCGGGGCGGACAGGGAACGGACGGAGAGGCTTTTATCGGAGATGATCTCCAAGCAGGTCAACCTGCCCTGGGGCTGCTTTGCCCGGGCCGATCTTTTGACCGAAGAGATCCTGCTGTCGATGAAACGGGCGGGATGCGAATTGCTGATGATGGGGGTGGAATCCGGCGACCAGGGGCTGCTGGACCGGTATCATAAGAACACAACCATTGAAATCATCCGCCGGGCCTTTGCCTTGTGCAAGAAGCACCGGATCAGGACCGTGGCCACGTTCATCCTAGGGCTGCCGGGGGAGACCGAAACAACCTTCCAAAAGACCATGGACCTTGCGCTGGAGCTGGATCCCGACTTTGCCTCCTTCAACGTTCCGGTGGCCAAGCCGCTGACCCCGCTGACGGCTGAAGCCAGATCCCGGGGCTGGATCCAGAACGGGGAACAGGACCAGACATCCTCATCCAATATTCTGGAAGGCGAAACCGCCGGGGCCAGGATAGGGGAGTGGCGCCGCAGAGCGATGCGTAAATTCTATTTAAGGCCGGGATATATTTTCAAAAGACTTAAAGGCATCTCCAACCTCACCGAGCTGAAAGTAAACCTGGCCGAAGCCATGGCCCTGCTGAAAGGACAGTCTTAGAGCATGAAGACCATGATCATGGTCCCGACCTACAACGAGGCCCAGAACCTGGAGCGGCTGACCAGCCAGATATTCAGCTTTTCTCCCGGGGTGGACATCCTGGTGGTGGACGACAATTCCCCCGACGGCACCGGGAGGATCGCCGATGAACTGGCGGCCCGGAACCCCAGGGTCCACGTGCTGCACCGCACCAAGATCAGGGGACGGGGGCTGGCGGGCATCGCCGGCCTGCGTTATGCCCTGAACTGGGGGGCCGAGGCGGTGGTGGAGATGGACGCCGATTTTTCGCATGATCCCAAATACCTTCCGGCCCTGCTGGACGGCCTGAACCAGGCCGACGTGGTGCTGGGCTCCCGCTTTGTGCCGGGCGGGGCCGATGTGGGACGGGGCTGGATGCGCCATGCCATCACGGTCTTCGCCAACTGGTACATCAGGATGGTTTTGAAGATAAATATCCGCGACTGCACTTCCGGTTACCGGGCCTTCCGGCGGGCGGTGCTGGAAACCGTGGACGTGGACACCCTGATCTCCCGGGGGCCGGCCATCGTGCAGGAGCTTTTATACAGCAGCCTGCTTTCCGGCTTCAGGGTCAAGGAGATCCCCATTGTGTTCATAGACCGGCAGCGGGGAACATCCACCTTCAATTTCAAGATAATGTACGAGGGCTTTGTGATGATCCCGGTGCTGAGATACCTGGCCCGGACCGAAAAATGGGGCGGCCCCAAATGACGGGGAAACCCTCGCCCGAAAATAAATACTGGGACCAGGTCGCCGGTTCAGTTGAGGATTATTATCTGCTTCCGGCGCTGGCCCGGTATAAGACCCGGGAATACCTGTCGCTTTTGCAGCGCTGGGGGCTGGGGGGCAAGGGCAGGGTGCTCTATACCGACCTGTACGAAGCGGCCATAGGTGACCCCGGATTTTTTAGCGGCCCGGACAGCACTCCAGAAATATTCGGACTGGATATCTCGCCCGGCATCTGCCAAAGGTCCAAAGACAGGTCCGGAGGATCGAAAAACAACATCAGGATCATCTGCAGCGATGCCCGTTCCCTGGCCTGTTCCGATGCCTGCTTTGACCTGGTGGTCTCCCCGTCAACTTTCGACCATTTTCCCGAGATCGAGCAAGCCCTCAGGGAGTGCCATCGGGTACTGAAGCCCGGGGGGAGGCTGGTGCTGGTGCTCAACTCCGGCAGCAATCCTTTCTTTAAGCTGGGAGTAAGGATGGCCGAGCGTTTTAAGAAAAAAGAATACCAGACCGATTATTTTTACCGGGCCGGCCAGGGCAGGTCACTTTTAACTAGTACCGGGTTCGCCACCGGCCGTCAGACAGGTATTATGCATATCCCTTTCGGGGCAGTTACCGTCATGGAATGGCTGGCCATACATAAGGCTCCGGACTGGTTGGAAAGAACATTCATCGGCCTGTTTGGCCTGACGGGCTGCCTGCCCCATCCCTGGCCGCTTTTCACCGGGTGGTGGGTGGTGACCGAGGGGATAAAACATGGCCGCAAGCCGGATTGACCGCTGGATCGACGTTTGAAACAATTTGTTTCTGCAATGAAACGGCCACTGGGCCATCGGAACAGCGTTGTGTAAATAAGGTTTTAATAATGATCGAAGCATAAATGAAAAGCCTTAAGCTGAAATTTGCCATTGCCATCAGCACGATGGTGGTTGTGGTTCTGCTGGTTAATGCTGCGGCCACAGTATTTACCCGGAGCCGGTATTTAAAAGCCGAGATAGAGGCCAATGTTGTTTCGTTTGCCAGCCTGACAGTCTCCCAAATAGGGCAAAGTTTTGAACTGCATTACGGGCCAGACTACAGTAAACTGCGCCAGCAGATACTCGGATTGATCAAGCACAACCGGCACATGGAATCCATTCAGATAATCGACCAGGAGGGGCAGGTGCTTTTTGACTCCGCCCTCCCGGAAACGCCCTCCAGGGATAAGCCAATCCCCGCCGAGGCCAGCCCCCAGGCAGCCCAAAGGGCCAAGCTCAGGGAATCCACCCAGCAAAAGATCAAGCTGGCCGGTGACGCCGAAGGACTGGACATAATCGTCCCTTACTTTGACGAAGGCGGGGATCACAGGATATCGGTCCGCTATCTGTCAAACTATAGATCCCTGGGACAATTGATCTATAGCACTCTGGGGCAGGTTGTTTTACTGACAGTCTTGTTTGTGGTCCTGGGAATATTGCTGGCCTTTCTGACCGCCCGGGCCATCACCGATCCCATTACCCGGCTGGCTTTGACCATCCGGCAGGTGGGGCAGGGTAATATAGGCCAGCAGGTGGAGGTCGGTACCAGGGACGAATTGGGCGAACTGGCCAACGATTTTAACCTGATGTCCCAGCAGTTAAAGGAAAACATAGCGGCCTTGTCCGATTCCTACGAAAAACTTTACCAGGCCAACCTCAGCTTAAGGGAGTTGGACAAACTTAAAAGCCAGTTCATAGCCAATGTTTCCCACGAGCTAAAATCACCGCTGACCGCCATAGTGGGCTATACCGAGTACCTGCTGGACGGCAAGATGGGGCCCATCAGCCCGCCCCAGCAAAAGGGGCTGGAGGTGATCCGCCGCAACCTCAAGAAACTTACCCACCAGATAGTTGAACTGGTGGACATCACCAGCATCGAGGCCGGCCGGATGGCCCTGAATGAGGCGACTTTTGAGCTCAAGCCCTTGCTGGAGGAAGCGGCATCAAACTACCGGGCCGAAGCCCACAAGAAAAAGCTGAAGGTAGTGGTCTCTTCCCCCGCCAACCTCAGGGTCAGGGGAGACCGCGACCGCATCATGCAGGTGATGGACAATCTGGTGGAGAATGCGCTTAAGTTCAGCCAGTCCGGCAGCATCACCCTGACCGCCGAGGACGCTTCCCCCAAAGTGCTGATCTCGGTCAGCGACACCGGGGCCGGCATTCCGGCCGAGTTCCTGCCCCGGATCTTCGACCGCTTTTACCAGGTGGACGGATCATCCACCCGCAAATACGGAGGGGTGGGGCTGGGGCTCTCCATAGTCAAGGCGATAGTTGAAGCACATGGCGGCAGGATCGATGTCTCCAGCCGGCTGGGAGGCGGCACCTCCTTCAGTTTCGAACTGCCGGCATCGGATTGACCATTTAAAACCATAAAATCAACCTCATCCCAAAGGAGGGTTTATGAACGGCAAGACCAATCACAAGGCCAAGATCATGGTGATAGATGATGAAGAGGACATTCTGGACATGGTCAAGCTGATCCTGGAGGAGGCCGGGTTTGATGTGCTGCCTATGCTTTCCGGCCACGAAGCCCTGCAGCTGATATACCGGGAAAAGCCGAACCTGATCCTTTTGGACATCATGATGCCCGATCTGGACGGGCTGGAGCTGCTGAAGATACTCAAGATCGAGGAAACGACCGCCGGGATCCCGGTGGTGATGCTGACCGCCAAGGTGGAGGCACGGGACAAGATGGCGGCCTTAAGGGACAAGGCGGCGGACTACATCTGCAAGCCTTTTCAGCCCCAGGACCTGGTGGACAGGGTAAAAGCCGTGCTGGGAAAGGGGAAATGACATCCAGACAGTCATTTTGATCCCCGGGCTTTCAGCAATAAAAACGAGGTCTTTTGGTTAATACACTTAGTTCATCTTGACTTTTACCCCTTAAATCTGCTAAAATTACAAATTGTGATTTGATCCCTTGACCCACCAAACCCGGGACGCTTGTTTCAGGATGAATAACCAAGTGGCAAAAGGGCCTGCCACCGTAGCTCAGTTGGTAGAGCAGCGGTTTTGTAAACCGCTGGTCGGGGGTTCAAGTCCCTTCGGTGGC
>JAURWH010000235.1 GCA_030655055.1 bacterium | reverse complement strand
CGACCGGATATATTATGACCTGCGCCGGCGGCTGCTAAAAGCCGGGATAAAGCCGCGGTCCGTTAATTACGAAGCCATACAATACCGCCTGAGCCGTTTGGAGGATGAAACACCCGACATGGCCGTGAATACCGGCGGGACTGAAGACCCCGGTTCCTATTTTACCCTTAACGGTCTGGCCAAGCTAAAAAGCATCTCAGATCTTTGACCCCTAAATCAATTCATAGCCCAGGCCTTCCTCCTACGCTTACGGCTGCGGCGGATTAATAAGGCCTGGGCTATGAAAGAAACACGATAGATGAAAAATAAACTCCTCCCCAAAACCAACTTCGTCTGCCAGTCCTGCGGCTTCGAAAGCTCCAAATGGATCGGCAAGTGCCCGTCCTGCCAGGGCTGGAACACCTTTGTGGAAGAGCTCAAGCGGGCCGACCTCCGGCCGGCCAAGAACAAGGCTTCCCGGCAGCTGGCCCCTTCAATCCCCCAGACACTGAGTCAGATCGAGCTGAAGGACGATCAGCGGCTGCTCTCCGGCATCTCCGAATTCGACCGGGTCACCGGCGGCGGGCTGGTATCGGGCTCGCTGACACTGATCGGCGGCGATCCCGGCATCGGCAAGTCCACCCTCACTTTGCAGCTGGTGGACAAGCTGGCCGCTTCCGGCCAAAAAGTGCTTTACGTCTCCGGCGAGGAATCTTTGGCCCAGATCAAACTGAGGGCCCAGCGTTTGCAGGTCAACTCGGATAATTTATTATTGTTGTCCGAGACCGTTCTGGAGAACGTGCTGGAAACGGTCCACAAGCTCTCCCCCGATATTTTAGTGATGGATTCCATCCAGACCATCTATAGAACAGACCTGGAATCGGCTCCCGGTTCGGTGGGACAGGTCCGGGAATGCGGGGCCGAGCTGATGAGGCTGGCCAAGACCAATAACGTGGCCACCATCCTGATCGGCCATGTCACCAAGGAAGGCGTCATCGCCGGGCCCCGGACCCTGGAGCACATGGTGGACACCGTGCTCTATCTGGAGGGCGAGCGGCACCACGCCTACCGGATCCTGCGCTCGGTCAAGAACCGCTTCGGCTCCACCAACGAGATCGGGGTCTTCGAGATGCAGGAGGCCGGGATGGTGGAAGTTTCCAATCCCTCAAAAGTTTTTCTGTCGGAGCGCACCCGGGAGATACCGGGATCCACCGTGGTCTGCTCGCTGGAGGGCACCCGCCCCCTGCTGGTGGAGATCCAGGCCCTGGTGTCCCCGGCCTCCTACGGCAATCCCCAAAGGGTCCCCACCGGGTTCAACCACCGCAGACTGTCAATGCTGCTGGCGGTGCTGGAGCGCCGGGCCGGGCTGAACCTGGGCATGCACGACGTCTTTGCCAACATCGCCGGTGGTTTGAAGCTTGAGGAACCAGCCGTGGACCTGGGGATAGCCGCCGCCGTGGCCTCGGCCTTCAAGAACAGGAATGCCGACCCCGATACCGCGGTGGTCGGCGAGATAGGACTGGGCGGCGAGATCCGCAGCGTCAGCCAGCTGGACAAAAGGATCAACGAAGCCCAGAAACTGGGTTTTAAAAGGATGATCATCCCGGCCCATAACCAGCGGACCGCCGGAAATTCCAAGATCCAGCTGATCGAGGTCCGCTTTCTGTCAGAAGCCCTGCAGGCGTTGATAGCCTGATCCCTGCTGACGGCAACTTTTATTGGATGCCCTATTTTAAACGCGAAGACGCGAAGTCCGCTAAGATTTTAATTAAAGGCCCCTTGGCGTCCTTTGCGCCTTGGCGGTTAATGAAAGGATTTTTATGAAGATCCGAAAACTTACCATCAAAGACTACCCCGAACTGATCAGGCTCTGGGACCGGGCCAAACTGCCCGCCAAGCCCAAAGGCCGCGACAGCCGGGCCCATATCGCCAAAGAGATGGCCTGCAATCCCGATTTTTTCATCGGGGCCTTTGAGCAGGACATGATGATCGGCGCCATCATCGCCTCCCACGACGGCCGCAAGGGCTGGCTGAACCGGATCGCGGTCGATCCAGACTACCGCCGCCAGGGTTTGGCTAAAAAACTGACCGTCGCCGGAGAAAAGGCCTTAAGAAAGCGCGGTATCAAGATATTCGGCCTGCTGATCCACGAATACAACACCGCTTCGCTGAAGCTGGCCCAGAAAATGGGTTATAAGGTCCACAACGACATCCTGTATCTGACCAAAAGGAACGGAGATAATATTTAGATGACCCCTGTATCGGTGATCATAGTGGCCGCCGGCAGCGGTGTAAGGCTGGGGGCCAGGGTTCCCAAGGCTTTTGTCAGTTTGAACGGAAAGCCGATGGTGGAGTATTCCCTGCAGGCCTTCCAGGAGTGCCAAAGCGTTGCGGAGATCATTCTGGTAAAACCGGCATTGTATCAGATCAACGGCTTGAGGTATTTTGACAGATACCCCAAACTTTCGGCCATCGTATCCGGCGGCAAAGAACGGCTGGACTCGGTCCGGGCCGGCTTGAACATGGTTTCCCCGGGTTCCAGGGTCATTTTGATCCACGACGCCGCCCGGCCCCTGATCCGGGCGGAGCAGATCACCGCCGTGGCCCGGGCCGCCGAAAAGTACGGGGCCGCCATCCTGGCCGCCCCGGTCACCGACACCATCAAGCAGGTAAAAGCAGGAAAGATCACCGGCACGGTGGACCGCTCCCAATTATGGCGGGCCCAGACCCCCCAGGGATTTAAAATGCCGGTTCTGCAAAGATCCCATTTTAACCGGAAAAATATCCCCGCCACCGACGACAGTCAGTTGGTGGAAATGATCAAGGGAAAGGTCAGCATCGTCCCCGGAAACGATGGAAATATCAAAGTAACAACACCTATGGACCTGGAGATAGCCTCATGGCTGCTAAAAAAGAAAAAATGAGAATAGGACTGGGCTACGACATCCACCGGCTGGTCAAAGGCCGCAAGCTGATCCTGGGCGGGGCAACCATCCCTTATCCCAAGGGGCTTTTGGGGCACTCCGATGCCGATGTGCTTTGCCACGCCATAGCCGACAGCCTGCTGGGAGCGGCGGCCCTGGGAGACATCGGACAGCATTTCCCCAACACCGACAAGCGCTACAAGGACATCTCCAGTCTGGAATTATTAAAGGATGTTTTAACACTGATCCGAAAGGCAGGGTATACCATCAATAACATTGACTGCATGATCGCGGCCGAAGCGCCCAGGCTGGCCCCCCACATCACAGCCATGCGGAGAAACCTTGCCTCCGCCCTGAAGCTAAGGTCCTCGCAGGTCTCGGTAAAAGCCACCACCAACGAAGGACTGGACGACATCGGGAAAGGCCGGGGCATCTGGGCCCAGGCGGTCTGCCTGCTGGAGACGATCAAATGAACATGGAACAACTGGCCAATACTCTGGCCTCCCAGGGCGGATGGTGGGCATATCTGACCATTTTTACGGCCACTTTTTTGGAAGGCGTTTTCCCCCCCGCCCCCAGCGATGTGGTGGTCATCTTTTGCGCCATCCTAGTGGGCCAGAACCAGCTGCACTGGCTTCCCGGATTTATGGCTGCTTTTTTAGGGGGATCGCTGGGCGCCCTTTTGGTTTATTGGATCGGAATAAAAAAAGGCCGGGACTATTTTCTGTCCCAGCCCCGCCCATTTCTTTCTCCCTCCAGGCTGCTTTTGATGGAAGGCCATTTCGCCAGATACGGGAACCTGATCCTGGCCCTTAACCGGGCCGTGGTGGGCGGCCGCTCCTTCGGATTTTTGATCGCCGGGTTGACCGGCTACAGTTTTAAAAAGGTATTGCTTTACGGCCTGCCCGGGATCGCCCTGTGGTACGGTCTGCTTTTCTGCCTGGGGATCTTCTTCGGCGCCCAGGCCAAGCAATTCGTCAACGTCATAATCATAGTGGTGATGTCCCTGCTGGGGTTGGCGCTGGTCTCGGCCGTTATCACCAGGAAACTGATGAAATAAAGCCCTCATAACTGCAAACGGCCATCAAACAAAAAACCCCGCCAAAGCGGGGTTTTTTTGTTCTGGAGAGATTATCTCACAGTTTCCTTTAGTTCTTTGCCGGCCTTGAAAGCCGGGACCTTCTTGGCAGCGATCTTGATCTCTTTGCCGGTCTGGGGATTGCGTCCGATCCTGGCCTTTCTTTTCTTGACCGAGAAGGTTCCGAATCCCACCAAAGTAACCGTGTCGCCCTTCTTCAAAGCTTTGGCAATGGCATCAAACACGCCGCTGACGGCTTTGGCTGCCTCAACCTTGGTGCAAGTCTCTTTTGCCACAATCTCGATTAACTCCGATTTATTCATTACTGATATCCCTCCTTTCGCTTTATAAAATTAGAACTGTTGTTTTCGTTAACGCTATTAGTATAGCATTTACGCCATTTGCCGTCAAGACTTTTTTTAAAATATTTTAATTATTTTAAAACAGTGACACCGGGTCAATCTCCACGCTGGTTTTGACCCCCGGGGGCAGCGGAAGGTCCAGACCTCTTATCACCGCCTGCAGAACCGACGGCCTTGGGGCCTTGATCAGGAGCTGCCAGCGGTAGCGTCCCTTTAGGCGGAATACCGGGGACGGGACCGGACCCAGCAGCTCGGCTTCGCCTTTGACTGATTGCGCCCTTTGGGCCAGCAGCCCGGCAAAGCTTGCCCCGGGCTGTTCCTGGCCTGCCGATACCGTCACCAGCGCCAGATGCGAGAAAGGCGGGTAGCCATGCTCCCTCCGGTCATTGATCTCCTGCTTCCAAAAGCCCTGGTAATCGTGCTCTTTGGCCCAGGCCATCACCGGGTTTTCGGGGAGCCTGGTCTGAACCATCACCAGGCCCGGGTGCTCCCCCCGTCCGGCCCTCCCGGACATCTGGGATACCAGTTGGAAGGCCCGTTCCTGCGACCTGAAATCGGGCAGGCCCAGAATGTCATCCACATTGATGATGCCCACCAGCGAGACCCCCGGGAAATCATGCCCCTTGGCGATCATCTGGGTTCCCAGCAGGATCATGGCTTCCTTATTGTAGAAGCTCTGCAGCAAACGCTGGTGCGCCCCCTTGCGCCCGGTGGTATCGGCGTCCATCCGCAGCACTCCGGCTTTGGGGAACTTTTTCCCCAGTTCCTCTTCCAGCCCCTGAACCCCTTTGGCGTTGAAAACAAAATCCCCGGAATGGCAGGCCGGACAGGCATCCAATGGTTTGCGGAAATATCCGCAGTAATGGCAGAGCATTTTGGGGCCCTTAAGATGATAGGTCAGGCTGATGCTGCAGTTGGGGCAGCTGACGATCTGCCCGCAGCGCCGGCATTGGACATAGGGGGCAAAACCCCTCCGGTTCAAAAGCAGCATCACCTGGCTGTTTTGCCCCAAAGCGTCTGAGATGGCCTGCTCCAGCGGGGCCGAGATCAGGCCCGGTCCTGATAACTGGGATTTCAGGTCCACCAGCACCACCCGGGGCAGCATTGAATTTCCCGCCCTCTTTTCCCAACGGAACAGCCGGAATTTTCCGGCCTCGGCCTTATGGTAGCTTTCCACCGAGGGCGTGGCCGAGCCCAGTATCACCGAAGCCCCTTCGGCCTTGGCCCGGACAATGGCCAGGTCCCTGGCGTGATAATATGGCCGGGCGTCTGATTGCTTGTAGGAAGGATCGTGCTCCTCGTCCACCACTATCAGTCCCAGGTCCGGCAAAGGGGCAAAGACCGCCGAACGGGTTCCCACCACCACCCGCACTTTCCCCTGCCTTAGCATTTCCCAGGCATCCAGCCTTTCGCCCTGGCTCATCCCGCTGTGCCACAGGGCCACCTGCCCCAGCTTGGACTGGGCCCGGGATATCATCTGGGAGGTCAGTCCTATCTCCGGCACCAGTATCAGCACCGAGCGCCCCAGCTTGACAGCCTGCCGGGCGGCCTGAAGGTAGAGTTCGGTCTTGCCGCTTCCGGTGACGCCGTGGATCAGGTTCACCCTGAATCTTCTTTGTTCCAGATCACGGCTGATAAGTTCCAGGGCCTGGGATTGTTCTCCGGTCAGGACCGGTTCGGCTTTGGCTGTTTCGGCGTAATCGGTCCGGGGCAGCCTTACCGACTGGCGGCTCTCCCAGCTGGCCAGACCTTTTTTCACCAAAGCGGCGGCGGCGGCCTGGCCGGTTGATATCCCGTCCGGGGGGATCTCCTTTTCCCGGCTCAGTTTTTCCAGCAGCGCCCTCTGCTTAAGCGCCCGGGCCGGGAGCTCTGCCAGATCCCTGAAAATCAGCCACCTTTGCAGTTTGGTTGCAACCGGTTTCTGCCAGGCCAGCCTTCTTTCCAGGGTTCCTTTGGCCGCCAGCCGGTTGATCACCGGCTTGATCCCGGGGCCAAAACGCTGAAGGATGAAATATTCGGCGCTCTCCCCCCGTTCCTTAAGCAGATCCAGCAAGGCCAGGCCTTCCGGCTCAACCTCATCGTTCACCGCCCCTTCCCTGACGGAGATCAGCGCCTTTTGCCTGGCATCCAGTCCCGGAGGCAGAGCGGCCCTGATGGCCTCGCCCCAGGCGCAGCCGTAATAGGAAGCGGCCCAGCCGGTGAGTTCCAGCAGGCCTGGGCTTAAAACCGGCTCCTGATCTGGGATTTCCAGTATGAGTTTGGCTTTGTGACCGGTGGTCCCGGACAGCCCCACCACATAGCCCATCATCTCCCGGCTGCCCAAAGGCACCCGCACCCGCATCCCCGGGCAAAGACTGCCCCCCATTTTCTCCGGGATCTCATAAGTAAATGGACGGCTGCCAGGCAGCGGCAGGGCCACCTCGGCGTATTTTAAATTGGTACTTGACAAAACAATGATTTTAATTTATGCTTGGTAGTGATGAATAAAATGATCAAATATTATCTGGCCCTGCTGTTGTTGCTGCCGGTCTGGGCCAGGGCCGATTTCGGGGACAACCCCGGCGAGTATTCCTTTCCTGCCGGGGTGGCGCTGGATGGGCAGGGCCACATCTATGTGACGGAGCTGGGAAATGACCGGGTCCAAAAATTCAGCCCCGAGCTTGAGCCTCTGCAAAGCTGGGGCCGTTTTGGACAGGACTCGGCTGATTATGACGACCCGGTTTCACTGACCATTGCTCCTGACGGCAACATCTACACGGTGGACAGCGGCAACCGCCGGATACTGGTGTCCGACCAGGAAGGCATCCAGTTGTACCAGCTCCCCCTGCCGGACTCATCCCGCTGCTACGGGATCGTCATTGCCGCCAACGGCAACATCTATCTCAGCGACCAATCGCAGGACATGATCTACACCTTGAATTCCGACGGACTGATGTTGGAAACTATCGGCCAGTCCGGCAGCCAGCCCGGCCAGCTGCGCAAACCCCGGGGCCTGGTCTTTGACGGCGAAGGCCGCCTTTATGTGGTTGACACCGGAAATAACCGGATCTGCGTCTTTTCACCCCAGGGTGAATATCTTTCCAGCTGGGGATCCTACGGCGAAAATGAAGGGGAGTTTGATTCGCCCTCCGGCATCGCCATCAGCTCCAACGGTCAGATCTTCGTCACCGATTCCGGCAATGACCGTTTCCAGGAATTTTCCCTGGACGGAGTTTTTCAAAGTTCAGGCGGCAGCAGCGGGAACGGGGACAATCAGTTTTATAATCCCCAGGGAATCACTCTGGATGAAAGCGGGAACCTTTATATCGTGGACTGCGACAACCACCGGATCCAGTCTTTCCCCACCCAATGAATATTTACCAGTTTTCAAAGGCCTGTCTTACTATCTCCTCGGCCAGCTTGTCCGAGGCCTTTCCGATTCCCACGCTTTCTTCCTCCTGATCAGGCAGATAGGTGCTCCAGGCGCTTAAGGCAGGGTTCTCCCAGAGGACCTTGCCTTGGTTGTTTTTAACGGTCACCGCCGCCGTGATGGTGATCTTGTATTCCGACACCACTTCCTGGGCGCTGTATTTTAGGGGGTCGCGGCTGTAGCTTTTGATCTCTATGGCCATTATCCCTTCGGAGTTCTCGGGCTCTGCCTGGGTCACCGAACCATCCCGGGTGATGGCGGCCAGCACCGATTTGGTGACCAGGTCCGGCAGCCGGTAATCCCCGGTGGCATTGGCGGCCACCGGCACCCCGATGGTCTTGAAAGGAAGGCGGCCGCTGTGAAAGGAATAGCAGCCGGACAAGCCCAGCAATAACAGCCACCCCGGCCATAATAGCAGGCCCTGGGGTGGCCTTTTATTTTTCCCGATTTTCATTTATTTCCTTTGCAAAAAAGCCAGGGTTTCTATGTGATAGGTCTGGGGGAACATATCGGCGGTATAAAGGCCGGATATCCGGTAATCCTCTTTAATGATCTCTTTCAGGTCCCGGGCCAAAGTGGCCGGATCGCAGGAAAGATATGCTATCTTTAGGGGTTTAAGCCTGGTCAGTTCCCTGACCACTTCCGGCCTCAGACCGCTGCGGGGCGGATCGCAGACCACCGCGTCGGCCTGCTGCACTTTTCCCAAAAGCACTTCGGCCGGGCCGGCCAGGAACTCGGCATTGGTGATCCCGTTCATTTTGGCGCTGTCCCTGGCGTCATCCACCGCCTGGGTCGAAGACTCTATTCCCAGCACCTGGCCGGCCGCTGCAGCCAGCTGCAGTGAGATGGCTCCGGCCCCGCAATAAAGGTCAACCGCCTGCTGCCGGCTGGTCAACTGCAGTTCATCTTTTATCCGGCGGTACAGCACTCCGGCCGTCAGCTGGTTCACCTGCCAGAAAGATCCGGCCGAAAGCTTGTACCTGATCCCGTCCAGTTCTTCCTCCATCTGGCTTTCCCCGGACAGCAGTTTCCATTTATTCCCCAGGATAGTATTGCCCGGTTCGGCATTCAGGTTCAGCCATACCGAACCGACCCCGGGGATGGCGGACAATGATGCTATCACTTCCGGATATATCTTGTCCTTGGTGCAGACCAGGGTCAGGGATATTTTGTCCTGATACTGTCCGTAACGAAGGATCAAGTGCCTTAATATCCCATTGTTGGTCAGTTCGTCATATCCCGGCACCTTTGCAGTCAACAGGATGTCCCTGGCTTGCTGGAACACCCGGTTTAAACCGGGCTGGATGATGGGGCATTCGTCGATCGGAACCACCTGGTGGCTGCCCTGCCGGTAATAGCCTACGACCAGTTTGCCTTTGGACTGGGAAACCGGGTACTGGGCCTTGTTGCGGTAATGCCAGGGGGAGCCTTCTGCCAGGACCTCGATCCCGGCATCCTTGATGCCGCCGATCCGGGCCAGGGTCTGTTCCAGTATCGTTTTTTTGTGCTCCAGCTGGCGGGTGTGGTCCATCATCTGCCACTGGCAGCTGCCGCAGTCCCCGAAATAAGGGCAGGCCGGCTTGATCCGCTGGGGGCCGGGGCTGGCGATGGACATGATCACGGCCCGGCAGTATTTCTGGTGGGCGTCAAACACCCGGACCTTCACTTGGTCGCCGGGCAGCCCGTAAGGCACGAATACGGTTTGTCCCAGGTGCCGTCCTACCGCATCTCCGCCGCAAGCCATGCTGTCCAGCCCCAGTTCAATGATATCACCCTTTTTTAGCATGCTTTTTCCTCATCCAGCCGGGCCAGCAGCACCAGGGCATCCTCATCCTGATAATACTTCTTGCGAACGGCGATCTCTTTGAAATTATATTTATGATACAGTTTGATGGCGGTTTGGTTCGAGGCCCTGACCTCCAGCGAGGCCGTCCGGCAGCCCTTGCCCTTAACCTGCTTGAGCATGCGCTCCAGGATCAGGCTTCCATACCCCCGCCCCTTCAGGTCCGGCCGGACCGCCAGGTTGCCCAGATGAAACTCGTCCAGCACGATCCAGCCCAGACCGTAGCCGATCACCTGAGAATTCATGGTCAGGACAACGGGGTACTTTCCCGGGTCATCCTCCAGTTCCTGCCGGAACATCACTTCGCTCCAGGGATCGGAAAAGCTGGCCTGCTCTATGGCCAATACTTCGGACAGATGGCCTTCCGTCATTCTCTCTAATTCTACCCTGATCTCAGGCATGCCGCTTGACCATGGCATCAGAGGGACGGATGTAAAACGCATCCAGCTCTTCGGCCGGTACAAATTTGTTTTGATTCAGTTCTTTTAAAGCCAGCTTGACCAGGCCGCTGATCTCAGGGCCGTTGATATAAGCTTCATCCATCACCAGCTCCGGGTATGACTGTGATATCATCTCCCGGTAGGCATAAGCTCCGCTGCCGAATACTTTTGTCCGGGGAGCCAGCCGGGAAAGCCAGGCTTGGGGTTCTATCACCTGGTATGAAGAGACCACATCGCTGACCCCGTTTTCAGACCGGTACAAGGCCGTGTAGACCTGTCCCTTTTTGGCGTCCAGCATCGGAGACAATTCTCCGGAAAAACCCTCCGGCAGGCAGGCCATGGCATCCAGCGTGTTGAGAGGCAAAAGCCTGATGCCGGAACCCATGGCCAGACCCTGGGCAAAGGATACCCCCACCCGCAGGCCGGTAAAGGATCCCGGCCCCGCCGTCACCGCCAGCCAGTCTGCTTCAGACAGCTTCACCTTTGCCCTGGCCAGGATGTTGCCCAGTTCAAAAGGAAGCCTCTCGGCCTGCTGGTTGCCCGCATCCTGTGATATCGAGGCCAGAATATCATCCTCCCGGCAAACGGCCAGGTTCAGCCAGGGACCGCTGGTGTCAATTATTAAACCTGTCATTCCAGTTATTTCCTGATGTTTTGATCTCGATTTTCCGGGTCTGCTGGTCCAGCCTGGTCAGATGAATATCCAGCCGGCTTTCCGGCAGGATATCGCGGATCCGCTCCGGCCATTCCAGAATGGAGATCCCCCGGCCGTAAAGATATTCCGTGATGCCGATCTCCTCGGCCTGGGCTGAGTTTTCCAGCCGGTACAGGTCCAGGTGAT
>JAURWH010000234.1 GCA_030655055.1 bacterium | reverse complement strand
GGCAGTATCTTCTTGATGTTCTCTATCCGGCTTTTCAGGTCGGTTATGACCAGCATATTAAGTTCGTCGTTGTAAGAAATGATGCCCTCGGACGACAAACGTTTTTCAATATACGGTCTGATCTTGCTGGGTGCAATGTATTTCAATTTGATGGCTTCGGTTTCCAACCTTAGAAAATTCATGCTGCCTGTTTCATCAAGTTTAAGCACCAATGAAGCCAGATCCTTTACCTTGAGCGGCTTATCAGTGATGATGATGGTATTGGTGGCGTCGTTCACGTGAACCGCCCCGTACCGAGAAAGCCTTGCCCTGATAAAGGGTTCGATCTCGGAAGCCTTGAGTTTTTTAAGGGTCACGATCTGGGTGATGGCATCGGTGCCGTTGTCGTCGCTGACATCGATCTTCAACTGCATGCTGCCGGTGGAAGCCGACTTGTCCTGGGCCATCAGGCTGGCAGAACAAAAGCACAAAATGACCAGCAGAATGTTAACGATTTTCACAGCCGCCCCCCTCTTTGTTATGATTGAATTATTCATGAATAAAAGCCTTCAGCGCAAAAAGATACTGAAGGCTTTTTCATTCGAGACCAAAATAGTTACTTTCCGCCTCCAAAAAGGTCCTGGGCGCTCAGCAGCTCATTGCCGCATTTTTCGCAGTACCAGTTGTCTGCCCGGTTATAGGCCGCGCACTTGGGGCATTTAAGCTCGCCCTCGTGGGATTCCTCCTCGGCCGGGGCTTCCGGTGCGGCTTCGGCCACAGGTTCTTCCGGAGACTGCAGGGCGGCCGGGAATTCGGGGGTCATGTCAAAAGCAGGCGGTTCCGGTGCCCGGGGCATAACTTCTTCCATGGCCGGCGCGGGCTGGGCCAGGGTTTCTCCAAAGCTGGAGCCCAAAATGCTGGCAAACTGCTTTTCCAGTTCGGCCATCTCGTTCATCGGGGGCTGCAACGCTTCCGGCAGTTCCTGGACAGGTTCGGGCGCAACAGGAACAGGCTCAGGCGGGGCCTGCATAACCGGTGGCGCCGGCGGAACCGGTCTGGCCGGGGGCTGGGGCTGTGGTGCCACCGGGACCGGCCGGGGCGCCGGAGGTCTTGGGGCCGGATGCGGCGGGGCTGCCACCGGCACAGGATTTAGCGGAACCGGGGCCGGCGCCGCAGGCATTGCCGGAGGTGCGGACGGTGTTACAGGCGCCTGGGGAGCTTTGGGCTTGACAAAACTGTTCAGTTTTTGGATCTTCTCGTTCAGGGCGGCCGCATTGTTTTCCATCTCGGCTTTTTGGGCCAGCAGGGCCTGTTCCTGGGCGGCCTTTTCCTCTTCGGTCACTTCGCCGATGATCACCCTCAGCTCCAGCTCTTCCAGGGTGTTGGATACTTCCTGCAACTGGGGAAGTATCTGTTCTTTTTCGGCCAAAGCCTGGTTCAATGCCTCCTCCAGCCCGGCGCCCTTTTCCTCCAGCAGGACCTGGAGCTCCAGCAGCTTGGCATCGTATTCGTTCCGCACCTTTTGGTATATCTCAGGTTTGGTGTTGGCCTTCTTCTCGTCGATCAGCCTGATCCTGTTGGTGAAAACATCGTAAAGCTTTTGCAGCTCCTCGATGCTTTCATTCCCGGTCAGAACTTCCTGTGCCATCTTTTTTGCTTTTCTAAATAATGATTAACTGGATAGTTTGAAGATCACCTGCTGCATCAAGGTCCTGGGATCCCCGGATCCCGACTTTAGTTTCAGTTCGGCGTTGAAAAGCCCGTTGAACAGGTCCCAGTACTCCCTCTCGGTCCTTTTCTGGGCGGCCGGTATGGCCATTTTCAAGGCGTAGGGATGGATCCTCATCTTTCGTCCCATTGCTTCCGGGGAAAGGCCCTGAGCCAGCATCAGCTTGACCCGCCACAGGGTGTTGAACTTGTGGTTGATTCCGGACAGCATCTTTACCGGGTCCTCCCCGGTCCTCAGCATTTTGTGGAAAAGGGCCAGGGATTGCTTCAGGTCCTTTTTGGCCAAAGCCTCGGCCAGCTCAAATCCCCCCACTTCGCTGGTGTCTCCGGCCAGCAATTTAATGTGTTCCGGTCTTATCTCCCGGTCCGCCCCGCCTTCCAGGTAGGCCGACAGTTTAAGCAGTTCCTGTTCCAAAAGCCCCAGGCTTGGTCCGGTTATCTGGATCAGCAGCTGGGCCGAAGCCAGGGATGTCTTGCAACCCAATTCCTTGGATCTCTGCATCACCCAATTGGCCAGGCTTTCGGATTTCAGGCAGTCAAAGGAGACGAAGACCGTGTTTTCCTGGAGATCCCGGTAAAATGCCGACTTGGCGTCAAGCTTGAACGAACTTAGGATCAGGCAGGTATCAGGAGACGGTTCCCGGCCAAGGTGTTCCAGCATTACTTTGCGGCTTTTGGGCGAAAGGGCATCGATATCCTTGACCACCAGCACTCGTTTTTCGGCGAAAATGCCCAGGCTTTGGGCCCGGTCGATGATCTCTTTGGCGTCGGTCTCGGAGCCGTAAACCACCTCCAGCCCATGTTCCACGCTGGCTCCCAGAAAGGCCCCGGCGATCTTTCTGATGTACAGACTTTTAAGATATTCTTCCTCGCCTACAAAACAGTAAGCCGGATGAATTTTAGACTTAAGTATATCGGCGTCTAAACTAGAAATAGTTGCCATAACATATTAGTTTACTAATTAATAAGGGATTTGTCAACAATATTTTGAAGTTAATTTGAATTTGCAGCCGGTATCCGTAAAAAAGCCCTGCCGTTTTACAGACAGGGCTTTTATTGTTTATCCTACCGTAGCACAGTGAACCTTCTGGTTAAATTTTTATCGCCGGCGGTTAAACGGTATACATACACGCCCGAGGATACCTTCCTCCCGTTCCCGTCAAAGCCGTCCCAGATGGCCGAATGGTTGCCGGCTTCCAGCATTCCGTTGGCCAGTGTCTTTACCCTCTGTCCCAGCACGTTGTAGATCTCCAGACTGGCTTTTTGATCCTCGGCCAGCCCAAACCGGAACTCCGCCGGGCCCTTGACCGGATTGGGGGCCACCTGGCCCAGGAAAAAGCGAAAGCCCTGCAGTCCCGGCTTCCCCTCCACCCCGGTCACCGTGGTGGTAAAGCTGACGAACGTGTCAGGTAGGCTGGCCAGCGGGTTGCCGACCAGGTCGGTTCCAGCTGTAACCACCACCGACATCAAAATATTTTGGCTGTAAAGGGAATCTGGCGTCATGGTCAAGGTGTCGCCTGCGGCATTCCAGGTAAGGGTAAAGTCGTGAGCCGGAAACGGATAACCGTCAACGGTCCCGGTGTCCATCGGCTCGGAGAAAGCTATTATTACAGGAGAGTCAAGCGCTACTCCTGTCGCTCCGTCGGCCGGTGAGGTGGATATAATATACGGCGGTACGGTATCAGACGGGGGAAAGAAGCTGGCGCTGTCACGGCCCAGGGAAAAATCGGAGAATGAGATGATCCCGGACAGCCTTATCGTATTGGCGGCCGTATCCCTGGCCGCAATCTGCGGAAGTGCCCAGGTACCATCATATTTGCCGGCCACCATGCCCCCCTCTTCCGCTGGAGTCAGCCCGGTGTTAAAATCATCGTCAAGGTAGGCAAACGTGATGGCACAGCTGTCAAAAGACACAGGCATCAGAGAATAAGGTCTGACTGTCCAATACCTCTTGAGCGTCTGGACCGGATCCGCCTGGGGCTGGGTCCCCTGGTTGACCTTGACCATCAGGGCCCCTTCGCCGTAGACGGTATCGAATTCCACCACTACCGGGCTGTAGCCGTTGCCAGTTCCCACCGGAAACATTTCAACCTTGTGCAGCGAGTCGAAGACGCTGTAGTAGTTGCCGATCACGTGGCCTGAATATCGGAAGGCCGTGTCCTTGACCCCCATGGAAAAGGCGCCGGTGCTGATGGTGCTGCCGTCAAGGTAAAGGTTGCGGGTGCACAGGATATCCTTGGTCAGGGTCAGGCTGGCCCCGTTCTCTATGTACAGGCTCCTCAGCCTGGTGTAATTCAACGGCGTGGCTTCGAAAAGTTCGGGTCCGCTGATGAAGGCCTGGGACCCGGTGTAGACCACGTTGATGGATCCGCCGTCATTTATGTGGGGCGCAACAGCTATCGTGCCCGAGTCCCGCAAGATGGTTCCGGGGGAGTGGATCCGGAGGTTTTTAACACTGTTGTCATAAAACCCCTTTCGGAGCTCGAGTTTCCGCACCCGCATCGGGAACCCGGGCACAAAGCCGGTGGAATTGTTGAGTATCAGGGTATCGACGTAGAGGCTGTCGGCCGACGTCCAATTGACGGCCCCTCCCTCGTTGATGGTGATAGTTTCCGAACCGTAGGTGGAGACCGAGCTGCAGACCAGGCTGTCCCCCAGGTTCAGGGTGCCTCCGTTGAGGGTAAGTGATGATTCGTAGCCTGCGATCACGCTCATATTGAAGTTCATCCCCGGCTGCAGGGTCACTGTCCCGGCGATGGTGATGTCGGCGTTGACCGAGGCGTTGGCCATGTCGCTGTTATTGAGGGAAAAGAAGGATGATGGCCCGAAGGTCAGAGCTGAACCTTCCCCGATCACAAAAGACATGCTGTCAAATCCGTTGCTGGTGAGCGCTGCACCGGTAAAGTGGAGCCCTATATCCTTCCCGATGGTCAGCGTCCGGGACTGGGTCCCCGGCCGGATCCGGCTGAGCTCGGTGGTCCCAAATCCGGAAATGGTGAGATCGTTGTAGAACTGCAGGCATAAGGTATCGGTCGGACCGCCCAATAATCCGTTATTAAGGATGGAGTCTCCGTACACATGCAGATAGCGCAGGCCAAGACTGTTGCTCCTAAGCACTCCCCCGTTATCGACCACAAGATTTTTGCATGAGTCGGGGCTGGCGGCAAAGGTGACTGTGTCTCCGGCCAAGATATGGACATTGTTGGCAGAACCGGGCTTGGCAGGCGTCGCCACCCAGCCGGTTCCGTTCCATGTTTCCCAGGTGGCCAGGATGCGCCAATTGCCGTTTTGTTTTGACCGGTAGTCGCCGGTGTCCTGGGCCAAGGCGGTATAGGCCAAAACAACCATCAACAGCAGTATAATTTTACAGGTTCTTTTCATTCAACATTCCTTATTTAACAGTAAAATGATTTATTGATTTATGTGTAATATTTGGCCCGGCCAAACGGTAATTGTTTGACCGCATTTCCAATGGAAGGCCAAGTTAGGAGGCTATTTGATCTCCATCCTGTAACCTTTTGGACCGCCGGGGGTGAATATCATCAAGCGGTCAATGTTTTCCTGAGCCGTCTGGTTTGACGGGTCCAGCTGCAACACCTTGTTAAAGGCCGTGAGGGCATCCTCCACCCTGTTCAAACCGGTATATATCCCGCCCAGGCCGATATAAATATTGGGATGCCTATCATCGTATCCCAGGGCCTTGATAAAATACGGCAGGGCCTCGGCATATTGCATATACTGGGCCAAATACATGCCCCGGTGATAAAGCATTTTGGGATAGTTCTTATAAAGCAGCCTTTCCCGGTCCGACAAAATCAAAGTATCAGAGGATTTGACCCTTTGGCAGAATAATGTATCAGCGTCAAAACTGACCACTACTCCCGGAAGCGTAAGCCGATACAACAAACCTTCGGGGACGCGTTCGTAGTTTTGGGCCAGATTCTGATAATCGTCCCCGAGGTCGGCCCTGGTCAGGTAGGCCGGCATATCATAATAATTGCGCAGCACCAGGGCGTTGAGCAGTTCAACATACCGGGATTGGATCTCAGCCGGGTCGTAGGCCTGGCCGTACTCAAAAAGATGCAGCTGCGGCAGAAAGGCTGCTATCTCCGGCCGGCAGGATTCATAGAATTCGGGATACTGCTTTTGCAGATAGCGGTAATACCAGCTACGGCGCAGCAGTTCCTTGTCGATGATCACCACATCGGGCCGGAGGCCCTGCTGGTGACGCAGATAAAGGCAGGGAGCATAGACATCCCAGTTGTCGGTCAGTATCACGGCATTGGGCCCGGCCGAGACCATGATGTCATTGGCAAAATCAACCGTAAAGTGATCCCGGCTTCGGTCTGCCTGTTTCCAGTTAAATGCTGGCACTGCCAATGCCAATGCCAAGGCCGCCCAACAGAATGCCCTTGAGGTTTTCAGTCCGATCCTGGCCGAGGCCAGCTCCGACAAGGCCTGCAACCCCATGGCGGCAGTGATGCTTAGCGCGGCCAAAGCCGGCAGGAAATAGGCGGCGATGTCCGGTATGCTGTAATTGATGCCGTAAAAGACCGAAGCCAGGGTGATCGCGGCCAAGGCCGCCAGCAGTCTCTTATTTTTGATGAACAGATGTATGAACCCGGGAACTGCCAGCCAGCTGAAGTATGCCCAGGGATGGGCAATGGCAATTTTCAGGAAGCGGATAAAATTATGCCAAAGTTCCGATAAGGAATTATTGAACATCCATACCCGGTACTGCCGGCCGGTGACGTGGTTTAGGAACCTTGACCAGTTTGACGGATCTCCCCAGTTCAACAGAGGATCATTGATCGAACGCAGGGGCAGATATAGATAGACTGAAAGTCCCAGAGCAAATAAAGAGACCGTCAAGGCCGGTCTTTTCCAATCTCTGAGAAACTGTTTGTCCAAAACTATCACTGCAACTCCGGGCAGGTACCATAACAGACTCAAGTGGTTTCCCAGGCCCAGCCCGGCCGTAAATGCGATCAGGAACAGAGCTTTGTAGTCGTTCTCTTTTTTGAATTTCAACGACAGCCAGAGCAGCATCATTCCCAGCAAGGATGTCAGTCCATAAACCTCCATGACCGTGGCCTGATCCCAGACCACCGGCGAGAAGGCCCATAAGAATATTCCGGCTATGGCCAATTCCGTCCGGACCCCCGAGTCCCGCAGTATCAGAAACAGAAACGCGGCCGAGCAGGCGCCGATCAAAGCGGATAATATGTTCAGCCTGAAGGCCAGGTCGCCCCAGAACATCAGGGTGACCCATATCTTTCCCAGCAAGGTGAAAAGCGGGTACCCGGTGGGATGGGCTATCCCCAAAGTATTTACCGCCAGGGACAGTTCCCCGGAATCGATGGGCCCGATGGTGGGGGCCGCCGTCAGGACATAGGCCGCCAGGACAACAAAAAAGACGAGCCAGGCCCCGGATCGCGGGCGGGTGCTCGTCATTATGAACCGTGATAAAAATTTGTTCATACTGAATGAATTGTCCGTTTTGAACTTACATTATGGTGCGCCTGACACGACTTGAACGTGTAACCTACGGCTTCGGAGGCCGACGCTCTATCCAATTGAGCTACAGGCGCACATATTAATTACATGGTCATAGTTTCAAGACTTAAGGATCGATCCGGGAAATTTTAAAATCATCAGTAAACAGTAATTATAACTTTACCGGTTGACTAAAGTCAAGTATTTAATCACAGCTCCATGCTTTGTCCGGGAACCGGCACTTCCACCTTGTGATCCAGGTCTTTCAGCCCTTGGGCAAAGATCAGGGACTGTTTTTCCTCGCCGTGGACCAAAATGAGCTGCCCGAATCCGTTCTTGGCCTGCCGAACGAAGCCCAGCAGTTCATCCTTGTCGGCGTGGGCCGAAAATCCGTTCAGCACCTCCACCTGGGCTTTCACCTGGTGCTCCTCGCCGAAGATCCGGACCGAAGGCCATTTGTCCACCAGCTTCTTGCCCAGGGTCCCCTCGGCCTGAAAGCCCACGATCAGAACCGCGTTCCTGGGATCTCCCACCGAGTTTCGCAGGTGGTGCAGGATCCGCCCGGCTTCGCACATTCCCGAGGCCGAGATGATGATGGCCGGCTCCTTCAAGAAGTTCAGTTTCTTGGAATCCTCGGCATTGGTGACGTAGGTCAGCCGACCGAAGCCGAAGGGATCATCGTGATTGGTGATCATGGCCCGGGTCTCGGCGTCAAAGCACTCGGGGTGCAGTTTAAAGATGCCGGTAACGTTGGTTGAAAGCGGGCTGTCCACGTAGATCGGCACCCGGGGAAGCGTGCCGGCCTCGAACATCTTGTGCAGTTCGTAAACCACCTCCTGGGTCCGCCCCACCGAAAAGGCTGGGATGATGACCTTGCCCCGCCGCTGGCAGACCTGGCGCACCAGGTCCTGGAGTTTCTGAATGCTTTGTTCTATGGGATTGTGCAGACGGTCGCCGTAGGTGCTTTCCATCATCAGGTAATCGGCCCCTTCCGGCTGATAGGGGTCGCGGATGATGGGCAGGCCCTTCCGCCCCAGGTCCCCGGTAAAGAAGAACCTCCTGGTCTTTCCGTTCTCGGTCAATTCCAGGTCCACCATGGCCGAACCCAGGATGTGCCCGGCGTCGTGAAACACTGCCTTGACCCCCGGCATGGGGCTGAAGGTTCTTTCGTAGGAATAGCTGACGAAGGAATCCAGGGCTTTTTCGGCGTCGACCATGGTGTACAGGGGCTCTTTTGGGGGAAGGCCGTCCCGCTTTCTCCTTTTGTTGACGAAGACTGTATCGGACTCTTGGATATGGGCCGAGTCGCGGAGCATCAGACCCAGCAGGTCACGGGTGGCCGCCGTCATGGAGATGTCCCCGGCAAAGCCCTGCTTGACCAGGGTCGGGATGTTGCCGCTGTGGTCCAGATGGGCGTGGGAAAGGATCATGGCGTCTATCTTGGCGGGGTCGAACGGCAGTTTCTGGTTCCTCTGTTCGCTCTCTTCCCTGCGTCCTTGATGGATCCCGCATTCCAGCAGGAGGTTCTTGCCGCCCACCTCTATCACATACATCGAGCCGGTAACGGTGCGGGCCGCCCCGTAAAAAGTGATCTTCATTTTGTTCCCATATCAATTCATAATTCAGCGTTAAGTAATTATACACCGTTATCAAAACTAATTCAACGATTTTAATACGCTTGACAGCCATGAATGGTTTTTGATACAATGCAAGCAACAATAAATCAAATAAATTGAGGACAAAATGGAAAACAACCCCCATCCCCAGCAGGTGAACATAGAGATAAACGAAAAAGAGGCCGAGGGCATATACTCCAACCTGGCCTTCATCTCCCACTCCCCATCGGAATTCGTGCTGGATTTTGCCCGGCTGCTGCCCGGGATCCCCAAGGCCAAGGTCTATGCCAGGATCGTGACCACCCCCCAGCATGTCAAATCGTTCATGGCAGCGCTGGAGGAGAACATCAAGAAATACGAGGCCCAGTTCGGGGCCATTAAGACCTTCGCTTCGGAGGGCAAGGAGATCGGCTTTAAGGTCGGAGATAAGTCATAAGATCGCTGATTTAACCAAGACAGGAGCGCCTCCGCTGAAGCTATGGCTCTTGAAGAAGGCCGGCATTGAAGCGTAAGCGGATTTACATGATTTACGGTTTTTTTTAATCGACCGTTACGTAACAGAAAAACCGCCTGATATTATATCGGGCGGTTTTTCTTATTACATGGAGCGGGTGATGGGAATCGAACCCACAATATTCAGCTTGGGAAGCTGACGTTCTACCACTGAACTACACCCGCAACGATACTGATTTTACAAGATTTGGGGAAATTTGTCAATCCTTTGGCGGTCTGGGGACTCAGATCAAGACTCCAACTGGGTTAACCACAGAAACACAGAACTATAGGAAACACGGAACGTTGCCGTTTGACTCTTTATTTCCCACTTCTCCCTTTCGATATTTCAGTGTTTCCGTGGTAAGGTAATTTTTGTATGGTTTACTATTGCTTCAGCAATTCTTCGATCTCCTTGGTCAAAAGCTGGTCCAGGTTATCCCGGTAGCCGATGTGGCGGTATCTGATGATGCCGGCTTTGTCGATCACAAAAGTGGTGGGGATCCCGGTAATCTGGTAGACCTTGTCTATGCCGTTGCCCATCATACCTCCCATCAGGACCGGGAAGCCATAGCCCTTCTGGCTCCAGAAAGATCTCACCATGTCCTTCTTGTCGGTTCCCTCCAGGTTCACGGCGAAGAACAGGACCTCTTTGTCCTGGCTGGCCAGAAAGGCCTTGTCCACCAGGGGCAAACTCAGCTTGCAGGGCTGGCACCAGGTGGCCCAAAAATCCAGCACCACCACCTTGCCCCGGTGGTCCGAAAGCTTGTGCATCTTTTCATCAAGGTCTGGCAGGCTGAATTCCGGAGCCGGCCTGCCGACCACCGTTGCGGCCGAGGTTGAATCAGCCTTGATCTCCTCCGCCGTCTTTTTATCCCGGGCCTTGGTCAAAAGATCCTCCAGGCCCTTTTTGCTTTTATACCGGGCAAGATAGACCGTTTCAAAATCGGCTTTGGCCTTCTGGGGATCCTCCACCTGCCCGGCTAAGGCATCGGCCAGATGGGTTACGGCTGAATCAAGCTGTCCGGTCTGGTAATAGGCCAGGCCGAGATGATATTCAATGGTGGGTTCGGGAATGTATCTAAAGGCTTCCAGCAATCGTTCCAAAGCCTTGAAATAATTTCCCTGCTGGTAATACACCCAGCCGTAGGTGTCCAGATAATTGCCGATGGTCTGGGACTTGGTCCTGTCCCAGCGTTCCTGGGGGACATCCCAGGGTTTGGCCTTGAAACCCTCCCGGGCCAGGTCAATCGATCTTTTGGAATAGGCCTCGGCCGAATCCAGATCGGTCTTGTTCTTGGCCAACTCGTAGGCCAGGTTGTTCAGCAGATTGTGGTCTTTGGGATCGATCGCTATCGCGGACTTGAAGCCTTCAGCCATCTCCGGCCCCTGGCCCAGCTGGGAATGGTTCTGGGCAATGATGACATACAACCCTTTTTGGACATTCTTGTCCAGCCAGGCGGTGTTTTTCAGGAATCCTTTGGCCAGCTCAATCCGTTTGCCCGGGTCGCCCTCGGCCTCCAGCTGCTCGGACATCTTCATCAGCTTGCTCTGGCGGTCAAACCAGATCATGGATGAGCCGATGGCCGCGGCCAGGCTCAGGCCCATCATCAGTTTCAAAAGGAAAGGAACTTGCTTCATTACTTCTCCTTACTATCCGCAGATCAATGAAGATAAATTAAAAAAATATTTCGCGCCATTTCGTGTTTTTAGTGGGCAAGGTTCGTAAGTATCTGTTTTACTTGCCAGCCTTGAATTCCTTGGCCGCCCGGATGAACTCCCTAAAAAGCGGGTGGGCCCGCATCGGCCGGGACTTGAACTCTGGATGGAACTGGCAGCCCACGAACCAGGGGTGCCCTTCGGCCTCCATCATCTCCATCAGCATCCCGTCAGGGGATTTGCCGGAGAAGACTATGCCCTTCTCTTCCAGCCGGCCGATGTAGTCGTTGTTGACCTCGTAGCGGTGCCGGTGGCGCTCGGAGATCTCCTCCTGGCCGTAGGCCGCAAACGCCTTGGTGCCGGTCTTTAACCGGCAGGGATAGGCCCCCAGCCTCATGGTCCCGCCCATGTTCTTAACCTGGCGCTGTTCCGGCAAAAAGTCTATCACCGGGTCCTGGCAGTCCTTGACGAACTCGGTGGAATTGGCATTGCGCAGGCCGCAGAGGTTCCGGGTGGCCTCGATCACCGCCACCTGCATCCCCAGGCAGATCCCGAAATAGGGCACTTTGTTCTCCCGGGCGTATTTGGCGCAGAGGATCTTGCCCTCCACCCCCCGCTCGCCGAAACCGGGGCAGACCAGCAGTCCTTGGCAGTCTTTTAGCCGCTCGGCCAGGTTGCCCGGATTCAGGGCTTCGGTGTCTATCCAGTCCAGTTTTACCTTGACCTGGTTGTGTATCCCGGCGTGAAGCAGGGATTCGATGATGCTTTTGTAGGCGTCGTGCAGGTCCACGTACTTGCCGCAGATGCCGACGGTCAGCTCGCCTTTGGGCTCCTTCAGGTTCTTCAGCATGTTCAGCCACTCGCTGATGTCCGGCTTGTGGAAGCCCACCCCCAGTTTGTGGGCCACTATCTCATCCAGGCCGTCCTGGTGGAAGTGCTGCGGTATCTCGTAGATGCTCTCCACGTCTATGGCCTCGATCACCTCTTCGGCCATCACGTTGCAGAACAGGCCGATCTTTTCCTTGATGTCCTTGTCCAGCGGTTTTTCAGAACGACAGATGATGATGTCGGGCTGGATGCCGATCTCCCGCAGCTTGTTGACCGAATGCTGGGTGGGCTTGGTCTTGAGCTCGCCCGAGGCGTGGATGTAGGGCACCAGGGTCAGGTGGATGTAACAGCAGTTCTCCCTCCCCGCCTCCAGCCGGAACTGGCGGATGGCCTCCAGGAACGGCAGGCCCTCGATGTCGCCCACCGTGCCGCCGATCTCGGTGATCAGCACGTCCACGTCGGGATTGTCGGCCAGCTTCAGCAGCCGGGCCTTGATCTCGTTGGTAACGTGGGGCACCACCTGGACGGTCTTGCCCAGGTAATCTCCCCGTCGCTCCTTGGTGATCACGGTCTCGTAGACCTGCCCGGCGGTCAGGTTGTTCTCCTTCTTAAGCGGCCGGTCTATGAACCTCTCGTAGTGCCCCAGGTCCAGGTCGGTCTCGGCCCCGTCGTCGGTGACGAAAACCTCGCCGTGCTGGAACGGGCTCATGGTGCCGGGATCCACGTTGAGGTAGGGATCGAACTTCTGGATGTTGACCTTAAGCCCCCGGGCCTTTAACAGATAGCCCAAGCTGGCAGAGGCAATTCCCTTGCCCAGCGAGCTGACCACCCCCCCGGTGACGAAAATGAACTTGACCTTGCGTTTCATGTATCTCCGATATGATTATTTAAAACAAGCGCTAAGTTTACCTTAAATTAGAAATTCTGTCAATGGAATATTGGTAAGGCAAATTTAATATTGTAAATAGCTCTGCTCTTCAATTCCCAACAAGCACAACGCGTCCATCCTTATCAATAGTTGCCCATACTAAGTCTTCGCCTCGTTTAAAATATATATAGGATACAAAATCGCCCTTTTTTAATATCTCACCTTTTGCTATACTATTTTCTACTTGTTCTGCTGTAATTCCCCTTTCCTTCATTATATCTATTGATATACCAGAATACATTCTTTGGCCAATCATTTTAGGTATACTCGGTTGAAATTGCCCGATTTTGACTTTATCAATATAATCTTTGCTAAATGTAACAGTAAATAAACTATCCTGGGCATTAGCTAAATCAACAGGTTTTATACCGGATATATAAACCTGTATAACATCTACAAGCAATATATCCGGAAAACCATCTTTTATTCTATTAAATTCTTTATACCACCCTACCGCCAAGCCGTCTTTCGTGAAAATATAATTCATTTTGGGATCCTGTATCATCAACCATTCTTCAGCTTCCAGCTGTGAACAAAAATGCTGCTGCCCTTCTTCAATAACAATATGGACATCACTTCTACCACCTGGGCTGTATGCACCATAGTTACCAAACCAACGGCCTTCCCGATAGGTCATTTTTGTTTGGTCTACATTGCCATCCCAAAAGAATTTTCGAGTTAGGTTGCCCAAAGCCTCAATACGTATGACCCCAGTTTTATTTTTAATACTTATTGACATTCCTTCGCTCATGACCATTTCATTGCCATGTGGTATATACCACAACATCGTGAACGGCATACAACCCATAACAAGGAAAGATAAACAGAGAAAACTAACTATTCGTTTCATGTTTTTTACCTTTTATAATTAATTTTAGATTTTCTAAATTTGCTTATTGCTCCACCATCGTCTTCACTTCCAGCCTGCTCCCGTCTGTCTTCATTTCGTTATAGCGATACCGTGAACGGTATCGCTACTAATCATCAAGGCTCCTTGGAGCCTAATAATAGGCAGCACCATCGGACTTGATGGATCGTAGCGATAATTATTTTTTGTAATACCAAACGTAGACCAATCCGTCATGATATGTATGCAAGCCGTCTTTTGTTTTCTTATATAATAAGGTATCCCCATTTACAAATATTATTTTATCTTTGTTTATAGTACCTTTTAGAGGTGCAATATAAGGTTCATAAACGACCAATGTTATTTTATCATTTTCTATCTGTAACTCTTGGTCTTGTTCTCCAATTGTATTTGACTCAGTTCCCTTATAAGCATAATCTAAAAGGTATGTTCCGTTTTTTATTTTTGATGAACAACCAGTAACAATCAGTATTGTTACCAAATAGAACCATAATAACTGTTTCATTGTCCCCTCAAATAAGTTTTAAATGTAAACCAGTTAATTAAATTTGATTATTATTGATTGCTGTGCACATATATCTCATCACTCTACCATCGTCCTCACTTCCAGCCTGCTCCCGTCCGTCTCCATTTCGTTATAGCGATACCGTGAACGGTATCGCTACTGATCATCAAGGCTCATTGGAGCCTAATACCAGGCCACACTAGTGGTCTTGATGGCTTGTAGCGATAGACTTCAGGCTATCGCTGATTTTCCGGAATTTCAAAATCCTTTTGTGTCGTACCATTGTGGTGATGCTGTTTTTGTTCGTTGACATATTTTGTTAACGCCGGTAAATCTTGTTTTCTAAAGGTAAAAACACCGTAACCATTTTGCCAATAAAGCTTTTTCTTCCCATCAAAATGTTTATTGACATCATGCGAAGAACTTCCTTTAAGAAGGTTCACCGATTCCCAAACGGCCTGTGCCGGTTGCAATAATAGCAAAACGTGAATATGATTTTCAATGCCGTTGATCGCCAGCAGGCGGTATCCCTCCTGTTTACATTTCTGCCCAATGCAAGAGAACAGAAAACACTCGACCTCGGCATCGATGTATGGTTTATCCTCCTTGGTATGCCAGGTCAGGTGGTAATATAACTCGGAATAGACTTTGGGCATATTATAATCTCATATATAGCGATACCGTGAACGATATCGCTACTAATCAGCAAGGCTTTTATCAAAGCCTATGGTTAGGCCGCTTCAGCGGACTTGATGGCTTGTAGCGATAGACTTCAGGCTATCGCTGGTGATGTTTAGCATTTCCTTTATCCACGATACCGTGAACGATATCGCTATTAATCATCAAGGCTTTTATCAAAGCCTATGGTTAGGCCGCTTCAGCGGACTTGATGAATTGTAGCGATAGTCTTAAGGCTATCGCTCATTATAAGAATTATATCACACCACCATGACAAAAAGACTCCTCACTCCACCATCGTCCTCACAACCAGACTGCTCCCGTCCGTCTCCATCTCTATCGCCCCCTGCTCGTCCGTCCGGTAAATTGCCGCTCCGGCCGCCCGGTATCCCTGCACCACCTCCGGCGAAGGGTGCCCGAACCGGTTGTTCTGGCCCACCTGAAAAACAGCCATTTCAGGGTTGATGGCCTTGATCACTGCCGGCGAGTTGTTGATGTGCGAGCCGTGGTGCGGGACCTTAAGCACCGTGCATTTGGGCAAAAGGCCCCTGGCATACAGGGTGTCCTCCAACTGCGGGCCCATGTCCCCGGTGAACAGGAAAGACTTCTGACCGTATAGGATGAAACAAACTATGGAAGACTCGTTGGCGTCCGCGGCAGAGTCCCTCTGGCAGAAGACGAAACCCCGGGCGGGAGATATGCCGGACAAGGTGTCGTAGCCCCACAGGGTATCTATGTCGGTCTTTGTCTTCAAAGCCGTCTCCATGGCCGCCAGGAACAGTGGCTGGTCGCACTGGTGGCCGGAGATCATCAGTTTTTTGACCTTTACATGGGACAAAAGATAGGAAAAGCCTCCAGCGTGGTCGGCGTCACCATGAGTAATGATGGCCAGATCAATGCGGTCAAGACCATGGTACTTCAGGAACGGGAATATGGTCCGCTGTCCGGAGTCGAACTTCTCCTGGCTGGGTCCGGCGTCTATCAGCATGGTCTTGCCATTGGGGAACTGGATGAAAGCAGCATCTCCCTGCCCCACATCAAGGAATGTTACCTTCAATTTATCATCAGTTGCGAATGTCTTGGCCCAGACAAAAACGTTTAAAACAACCAGCAAAAATACAATAATTATATATCGTATCTTCTTTATCTTATTATAGTTAAAAACAATAATTAAAGCGACAGTATATATTAAAGTTTGACTTAAATCAGGCCTGGGCCAGGTTATTACACCGAATTTGACCGTGTCGAACAGCTCCACCGACCTCAAAGATATCCAGCTGGCGGCGTAGGCTGAGGCAGCCAGCGGCCAGACCACCAGATTGCCCAAAGGATGCAGCATGGCCATCAACAGTCCCAGGGCTAAAAGCAGGTTGGTGGTCGGCACCACCACCAGGTTGGCCAAAAGCGATATGGTCGGGATCTTGTGGAAATGGTAGGCCAGAAACGGGGCGGTGAAGATCTGGGCGGCCAGGGAGACCGCCAGGGGCAGCAGCAGCCATTCGCGCAGGACTTCGTTCTCCGTTATCCTGAACAGCTGGTTCTGGATGGGGCGGGTAACGGCCAGTATCCCGGCGGTGGCGGCGAAGGAAAGCTGGAAACCCACGTCAAAAAGCGACTGGGGCCAGAAGAACAGGATCAGCAGACCGGCCAGGCCCAGCATGTTCAGGCCGTTCCCCTGCCGCTCGAACATCCCTCCCATCAGCACCGCCACGGCCATGATGGTTGCCCGAACTATGGAAGGCGGCGATCCGGTCAAAAGGGTGTAAAACACCAGCCCGAAGCAGGTCCCCAAAGCCGCCCAGCGCCGGGGAACCCGGAAAATCCTCAGGATCAGGAACAGGATGAAGGCCACCAGCACCACATGCAGACCCGAGACCGCCAGCACATGGGTGGTGCCGGTATTGGAAAAGGCCTCCTGCACCCTGGCCGAAAGGCCGCTGCGCTCGCCCAGGGCCAGGCCCAACAGCAAGGCCGCCTCGTCGCCCTGCAGGAATTTGTCCGCCAACCCCCGGATATACTGCCGGGCCGGGATCACGATCTTTGACATCAGCCAACCGCCCCGGCCGGTCTCTGCCAGCTTTATGTGCTCCAGGCTGAGTGAACCCCGGACCTCGCTGCGGTCCAGGTAAGCCCGGTAGTCGAACCCGCCGGGATTGCGTCTTTGCGGGAGCAGGTTCCATACCCCCTGCACCAGGAGCATTTCACCATAATGCGGGATGTGTTCCGGGTCGGCTCCTGCCCTGGCCAGCAGCTTGAAACCGGCAGGTTGCCAGACATCGCTGCTGTCCAGATAGGAAAGCACCTGCGCAGTGAAGCGGTACCGGCCTTCATTTGATTGCGGCTCGGAAACCACCTGAACCATGGCTATCTGCGGCCTTCCCTCCTGCCACTGGCAGTCCTTTACGGCGGTCCTGATCTGATATCCTAGATATCCGGCGGCAATGACCAGCAGTGCCAGCCAAACCTGCGATATCATGTCTTGGGAACTAAAAACAAACGTGAGCAGCAGAAAGATCAGGGCCACCGGGACGGCAAAAACAATCGGGACACTAACCGCCGTAGCGGCCAGTATCCCGAGGGAAAACAATAAAAACATTTTCAGGGCCGGAGTTCTGTCCATCAAAACACCGTTTTAAACGTAAGAGATTCTCTGTTTCTCCGGCTTCTTTAGCTTTGACGGTATAGGCTTGGGTTTGGGCGAGGCATCCATCTCAGGCGAAGGCATTTCTTCCTGGGGACGGGCGGGCGGCTGGGGAACATACGCCGGAGCGGCAGGCTGCGGCCGGGAAACCGGCGCGGCAGCCGGAGGATGCATCTGAGGCTGGGGCTGGGCTATGCTGGGCCGGGGCGGAGCCATCGGCTGGGGTGCCGGCTGGGAAGGCTGTTGAAACTGGGGCTGGGGTGCAGCCGGCGCAGGACGGGGCATGGCGGCCGGAGCTGCGGGTCTTGGCGGCAGAGAAGCAGGCTGGGGCTGAAGCGGAGCCTGGGTTGTTGGCTGGATTGTTTGTTGGGGCGCTGGCTGCGGAGCTGGCTGGGCCGCCGGGCGGGGCGGCGGAGGCGCCGGTACGGGAGCCCGGGCTGGCTGAGCCGGAGCTGGTTTCGGGGCCGGGGATGCCGCGGCCGGCTTTAGCTGTTGAAGTTTTTGGGCTACGTCTTTGAATGAAACATCGGTTGAATATATTTCTTCGTAGGCCTTGACGGCATTTTCTATTTCGCCCACGTTCTCGTATGACTGGGCCAGATTATAACGCAGGCCCATATAAGCCTCTTCCTCAAAACCGGGTGTGGCCAGACCGCGCTCCATCTGGCGGATGGCGAACTTGTATTCCCCCCGTTCCATGAAACAGATGCCCAGCATCTCAAAGGACTTGAGCCTCTCCTTGTCTCCCTTGGATGATATCTGGAATTCGGCAATGGCTTCCTGCACCAGTCCCATCTCCTTGTAGGCGATGCCCAGGTCGTAGTGCCCCTGGAAATCTTCCTGCTTGATGCTCTGGTAGACACCCTCCTTGAACTCGGCCAGGATGTCGTTCAGGGAAAGGTACTCCTCCTGGGCCTGTGGGGCCTGGGACTGGTCGTCGTCGGCCACGCTGAACTTGACCCGCGACTGCCGGCCCCCTTCCACCATCTCCCGTCCCCAGTGGACATTGTCGTCCTGGGGGGGCTGGCCGCCCTGGGGTTCGGAGGTCAGATGGCTGTGTTCTTCTTCTTGTTCCTCCGCCGGCTGGGAATGCATGAAGCCTTGATCGGCCGGACCGGTTCCCGGCTCCTGAACCGGCATTTGCCAGCTGGGGGTTTCGGAAACAGCCGGTTCCATCTGCGGCGGTGTGGCTGGCTGAATGGATGAAAAATCAAAACCGGTGGCTGCGGCCGGGGCGGGCTCCGGCTCAGGCGGTTGAATGGTTATCGAAGGCGGCTGGATATTTATGGACGGCGCTGGCGGAGCAATTGGTTTTGGCGGCGCCTTGGGTTCGGGCTGGGCCTGGAAGCTCGGCGTATCCATTGAACCTTCGGGCATCTCCGGCAGCAGCAGGGAAAGGCTTTCCAGGGCGGTCTCGTTGACCGGGTCTATCTCCAGCACCTTCTGATAGACAGCGGCCGCCTGTTCCTTGAGCTCCCGGCGGTAAAGGCACTCGGCCAGACCCAGATAGGCGTCCACCATGGCTTCGGGCTGGTTGGCCTGCAGGGAGATCTCCACCAGCTTCTGCCGGCTTCTCAGCTCCAGCGGCTGCAGTTCGGCGATCTTCTTGTAAATGGCAATGGACTTGGTGATGTTGCCGTCGTTCAGGTAGCCGTTGGCGGCGGTATGATACTGGTCCAGGGCCTCCTGGGTGGAGCCGATCTCCACCAGCAGGTCCCCCAGTTCCACGTTGGTTCCCCAGTCCTGTTTGGGCGGTTCAGGCGCGGCCGGTTTCTCGGGCTCCCGCTGGATCGACAGGGCGGGAATCTCCATGGCCGGTTTTTCCCGCTGGGGCGGTACCTCCAGCTGGATCTCGGGGTTGGCATGATGGGTCAGCTCGTCTATCACCTGCTGGGGATTTATCGCGGGCGCCGGGGCAGGAGCAATCGCAGCCTGCGCCGGTGCGGATGTTTCGCCCTTCATGCTGCGGACCTTGGCGTCGATGGCCTCGGCCTCGATCATCCGGCCGTTCTCCCGGTAGGCCTGGGCCAGCTTGGTGAACTCCTCAATGGCCTCGGGCACCCGCTTCTGGGAAAGATACATGTCGGCCAGCTTGGAGCGGATGGCCAGGTTCTGGGGATTGAGTTCCACTATCTGGTGGTATACCGGGAAAGCCAGGTCGGGCTTGCCTTCCTTGATCTTGCGTTCCGAGTACTCCAGCAGGTTGGTGATGGCTTCGTTGATCAGGCCCTGCTGGATGTACAGATCGCCCAGCATCTTGTATATTTCGGGATCATCCTTCCGGCTGCGGAGGATCTTCTTGCAGACTGCGATGGCGTTGTTGTACAGGGCATCGTTGCCGTATCCCTTGGCGGCTTCCATGTAATTGGTGACCGCCTCGTCGATGTTGTTGAGCTTGACGAAGGCGTCCCCGATGAAATTGTACACGCTGGCGTTGCCGGGCTCCAGCTCCAACACCTTCTTGTACTCCAGCACCGCCTTGGCATAATCTCCCTTTTGGAAGAACTCGGCGGCCTTGGTCCTTATTTGATCAACTTTTGCCACTTAATTTCAATATATTGGAAGATTTATTGTTTGCATTAAAACTTTACAAATAGCCATAAAGTCACAAAGACACCAAATTCGTAAATTGTTAACTATCAGTTATTTTTTGTGCCTTGGTGTCTTGGTGGCCGGAAAAATCGCGTTAGAACTGGTAATCGCTGCCCGCCGTTGTTTCACTGGCCGGGGCCTGTTCCTCATGTCCCCGGTCGATCCCCAGGTTATAGACCACCGTCTGGACCACCGAGGCGTCCAGCATGTCCTTTTCCAAAAGATATCCCTCTATCAGGCAGTTGTCGCAGATGGCGTTGATCAACCGGGGATGGCCCTGGGAATAACGGGCGATCAGCTCGTAAGCCGTTTCGGTGAAAAGCTCCTCCTCCCGCCCGGCGATCACCAGCCGGTGCTGGACATATTCCTTGATGGCGGCCTCGTCCAAGGCGTCCAGGTAATATTTTACGGCCACCCTCTGGTTAAGCGAAGAGTCCACCAAAAGATTCTGCTCGATCTCGGCCATGCCGAACAGGATGAAGGTTATCAGCCGGACATCCGAGAGCTCCAGGTTCAGCAGTCCCCGCACTTCCTCCAAAATGGCCTGGCCCCGCAGCAGATTGGCCTCGTCTATCAGGATCACCGGCTTGCGGCCTTCGGCGTGGATTTCCATCAGCCGCCGGGCCACCGCCGAAGAGACCTGGGTCTTGTCCTCGGAAAGTTCCTTGACCCCCAGCAGCGATCCGATCCGGCGCAGGAACCAGATGGGGCTGAACTCGGCGTGGGTCAGGATCAGGAGCGAAGTTTCAAACCTTCCGTCCTCGCGCAGGATGTCCAGCAGACGGCGGGCCAGCATGGTCTTGCCCGAGCCCACTTCCCCGATCAGCACCCCCAGGCCCCTCATCCGCTCGGCCACGTGGGCCAGCCGCATGATGGCGTTGCTGTGCTGGGGACTGTCATAATAGAACCGGCTGTCGGGCACGTTGGAAAAAGGATCTGCGCTCAGTTTGAAAAAACGTTCGTAATCCATGGAACTCCTTAAAAGCTTTACAAAAATGAAAGCCCCTGTTGGTTGGACCCCAAGTAAGGTTCGTCATCCTGTGTTTTGGCCGGGGCCGGCCGGAGTGTTTTATCTGGTTCTGTTTTGGGAGCCAAACTGGGCGGCTGGTCCATTATCACTTCCACCGTGCCGTCCCCGAAAGTCTCCTCGGCCTGAACCTCTTCGTCCAAACCGGCTATTTCCGGTTCCAGGGTTTCTTCCGCCTGGGCCTGAAAAGCCGTCAACTCCTGGTATTCCTCTTCCAGTCCGGCTTCTTCTATTGTCGTTTCCGGTTCTGGTTGGGTGTGTTCTTTTATTATGGCAGGCTCTTCTTCTAAGACGTTCGGTTCTTCCTGTTCAATCAACGGTGGACCAGTTTCTGTTATTATTTCTGTCACCGGCACAGCTTCGGGCGGCAACTGTGATGGCTGGTTCTTTGGCTGAGCCTGGGCGTTCTTCTCCAGCAGGTTCCGCATCCTTTGGGCCACGTCCTTGTAGTTG
>JAURWH010000233.1 GCA_030655055.1 bacterium | reverse complement strand
CGAAAACGCCATCCTCATCCCGCAACGTGGTGTGACCCGCAATCCGAAAGGAGATGCCATGGTCATGACCGTTGGAGCAGAGGATAAGGTTGAGCCCCGCCCGATCAAGGTAGTGCAGACGGTGGGAGACAGCTGGCTGGTCAGTGACGGCCTGAAAACCGGAGATCGTGTCATCCTGGAGGGGCTGCAGAAGGCAAGGCCGGGAACGCCGGTCAAGGCTGTTCCCTTTGGCAGCGCACCGTCAGCGCCCGCACAACCCGCTGCAGCGCCAGCTGCTAAGAAATAATCGGACTGATCAGTCGGATCGGACCGGTCAGTCCGATCCTTAAGGAGCCTCTTCATGCCTCGTTTTTTCATCAATCGTCCAATATTTGCCTGGGTGATCGCCATCATGATCATGCTGGCGGGTCTGCTGTCAATCAAGAAGCTGCCGGTATCACAATATCCCCCCATCGCGCCGCCGCAGATCGCCATCAATGCCATGTATCCGGGCGCTTCTGCCCAGACAGTACAGGACACGGTAACCCAGGTCATCGAGCAGAAACTTAACGGCATCGACAACCTTATTTACATGTCCTCCACCAGCGACTCGGCCGGGGCAGTGACCATTACCCTGACCTTCAAGGCCGGATCTGATCCGAACATCGCCCAGGTGCAGGTGCAGAACAAACTGCAGCTGGCCGTGCCGCTCCTCCCCCAGATTGTCCAGCGCTCCGGGATTCAGGTTGTCAAGTCCACCAGGAACTTCCTGTTGATAGTAGGCCTTGTCTCGGAAGACGGTTCCATGGACCGCAACGTCCTGACCGACTACATGGTCTCTAACCTCCAGGATATCGTCAGCCGCCTGGAAGGAGTCGGCGAACTGATGATTTTCGGCACCCAGAACGCCATGCGGATCTGGCTGAATCCAGCCAAACTGAACAACTACCACATGACCGCCAGCGATGTCATTGCGGCGCTGCAAGCCCAGAACGCCCAGGTGTCTGCCGGTCAGTTCGGAGGCTCCCCCTCACCCCAGGGACAGCAGCTAAATGCCACCATCAACGCCCGGTCCCTGCTCCAGACCACGGAGCAGTTCGATGCCATTGTCCTGCGTACCAACAGCGACGGTTCCACCGTCAGACTCAAGGATGTGGCCGAAAGCAAGATCGGCACCGAGAACTACGAGATCCAATCGTACTATAACGGCAAACCGCTGGGCGGGATGGCAATCCGCCTCGCGGCAGGCGCCAACGCACTGGAAACCGGCAACCGGGTCAAGGCCAAGATGGAGGAACTCTCCAAATATTTCCCAGCCGGCATGAAAGTCGTCTATCCCTACGACTCCACCCCATTCGTCAAGATCTCCATCGAAGAGGTTGTGCAGACCCTGATCGAGGCGGTATTCCTGGTCTTCATCATCATGTTCCTCTTTCTGCAGAACATCCGCGCCACCCTGATCCCCACCATCGCGGTGCCGGTGGTTCTCCTGGGCACCATGGGGGTACTGGCTGCCAGCGGGTATTCCATCAACACCCTGACCATGTTTGCCCTGGTGATTGTCATCGGCCTGCTGGTGGACGACGCCATCGTCGTTGTCGAGAACGTGGAACGGATCATGACCGAGGAAGGGCTTCCACCCAAGGAAGCCACCATCAAGTCCATGGGGCAGATCACCAGCGCCCTGTGGGGCATCGCCACCGTCCTGACGGCGGTCTTCCTCCCCATGGCCTTCTTTCCCGGTTCCACCGGAGTCATCTACCGCCAGTTCTCCATAACCATCATCTCCGCCATGATCCTCTCGGTGATGGTGGCCATGATTCTGACTCCGGCGCTCTGCGCCACCATCCTCAAACCGGTGGAAAAAGGGCACCGTTCCGGCGAAACCGGCTGGTTTTCCTGGTTCTTCCGCTACTTCAACCGGGCGTTCGAGTTCTGCCGGCACAACTACGAGGGGATCGTCGGCCGCTCCTTCGGCAAACCGGTGCGCTATCTGCTGCTTTACGGCGCCATTGTTGCCGTCATGATCTTCTTCTTCATGCGCCTTCCCACATCGTTCCTGCCGGATGAGGACCAGGGCTTCATTATCTGTCAGGTGCAGCTGCCGGCCGGCGCCACCCAGGAGCGGACCATCCAGGTCATGCGACAGCTGGAACAGCACTTCCTTACGAAAGAGACCAAGACCGTCCAAGGGGTCATTACCGTGGCCGGATTCAGCTTTGCCGGACGGGGCCAGAACATGGGGCTGGCATTTGTCAGGCTCAAGCATTGGGACCTCCGTCCGAGCAAGGACATGAAGGCGGCGGCCATTGCCGGCCGGGCCATGGGGGCATTCTCAAAGTTCAGGGATGGCCTGGCCTTCGCCTTTTCCCCGCCGGCGGTACTTGAGCTGGGGGTGGCAAACGGCTTTGACCTCCAGCTGCAGGATCGAGGCGGACTGGGTCATGACAAGCTGATGGAGGCGCGCAACCAGCTTCTGGGCATGGCCATGAAAAACAAGAAACTGGTCGCAACGCGCCCCAACGGTCAGGATGATTCACCCCAGTTCAAGCTCGACATCGACGATGTGCGGGCCGGCAGCCTGGGGGTTTCCCAGGCGGATATCAACAACGTCCTCTCCACGGCCTGGGGGAGCACCTACGTCAACGACTTCATCCAGAACGGCCGGGTCAAGAAGGTCTATCTCCAGGCCGATGCCAAATACCGTATGCTGCCGGAGGATATCAACAGCTGGTACGTCAGCAACAAACAGGGAGATATGGTGCCGTTTTCCGCCTTTTCGCAGGCCCGCTGGCAGTTCGGTTCGCCCCGCCTGGAGCGTTACAACGGCATTCCCTCCGTGGAGATCCTGGGGCAGGCTGCTCCGGGGATCAGTACCGGCGAAGCCATGGACGAGGTGGAAAAGATGGTTGCCCAGTTGCCGCCGGGCATAGGATATGAATGGACCGGCCTTTCCTACGAGGAGAAGAACGCCGGGGCCCAGGCGCCGGTGCTCTATGCCATCTCGCTTTTAGTGGTGTTCCTCTCCGTGGCAGCCCTTTACGAAAGCTGGACCATACCATTCGTCAATCTGCTGATGCTGCCGCTGGGACTGGTG
>JAURWH010000232.1 GCA_030655055.1 bacterium | reverse complement strand
ACCGACTGGTGCCACTGGTGCAAGGTGATGGACGAGAAAACCTATGTAGACCCGGCGGGGGCGGGGCTGATGAAGGAGAGCTTTGTGGCGGTCAAGCTGAATGCCGAAAGGGAGAACATCGTCAACTTCAAGGGCAAGGCCTATACCGAAATTGACCTGGCCCGCAATTTTGACGTCAGCGGCTATCCCACCACCCTGTTCCTGGCCAGCGACGGAACGGTCATCGGCAAGATCCCGGGATACATCGAGGCCCCGGTGTTCAAAAAAATACTGGAATACCTCACTTCCGGCTCATATAAAAGCATGAGCCTGGACCAATACCTTTCGGGGAAGAAGTAAATGCGGCGGGTGCTGTCAATTGCTGTTGTGCTGCTGGCTCTGGCCGCCATCGGATCCGGATATGTGCGCCGGGAGCACAAGCGGCTTTACATCAACGCCGTGGCCATCTGCTATTCCTGCATAGGACTGGAATAGGGCCGCTTTTTGACAGGATTTACATGATTCACTTATAGGATCAAACGGAACCACAAAAGCAAAAGGAGGGTATGTGATCAAGCTCGGCCAAAAGGCGCCGGACTTTGTTCTGAAAGACCAGCACAACCAGGAATTCAAGTTGTCTGACCTTAATGGGCGAAAGGTGCTGCTGTCCTTTCATCCCCTGGCCTTTACCAAGATCTGTGCCCGGCAGATGCAGGCCCTGGAGAAGAACCTGAAGGCCTTCGATCTTTTGAACACGGTCCCGGTGGGCATAAGCGTGGACACCGTTCCCAGCAAGCATGCCTGGGCCAAGGAGATCAAGATTAAGAACCTCAGGATGCTTTCAGACTTTTGGCCGCACGGCAAAGTAGCTAAAGACTACGGGATATTCCGCCGGGAGCAGGGGTTCTCGGAACGGGCAAATATCCTGGTTGACGAGTTTGGGAAGGTGATCTGGATAAAGGTTTATCCCATAAAAGAGCTGCCGGAACTAAAGGAAGTATTAAAGTTTTTGAGTTTATAAGTTGATCATCTTTAGTTTTTAGCCCTGCTGTCAAAAGCAGGGCTATTTTTTATGGGGAAAAAGAAAATTTTATGCAAGTTCTCAACTAAAAGCAATACTTATTGTTATGCCTTTTGACTTGCACATTTAGCCGACAAATACGAGAAATATTTAAACAGGGACTTGACAAAATAAACATTTAATGCTATAATACAAACGTTTGTTTAACTAAAGGATGATAAAATGTCTCCCAAAGACTATTCCCTGCCTGAACCAAAGAGCCGCATATTCAATGCCGCTGCCGCCCTGTTCGTCAACAAGGGTTTTGAAGCTGTCGGAGTGCGCGAGATCGCCAAAGAGGCCAAGGTCAATATTGCCATGATCAATTATTACTTTGGCGGTAAAGTCGGTATTTTAAAAGCTATATTGGAAGAAACCTACCAGAAGTATTACGATGCCCAGGCGTCGGCCGGAAATGATTCAACCCCGCCGGAAGAAAGAGCCAGGAACCTGGTGACAAACGTGGTCCGGTTCTTCCGGGAAAACACCGAAATTGCTTTGGTCACATTCAATACCATGTTGTTTGATATCCCGGATGTATTGTGTTTGCAGGAAAAATGGGGCAAGATGAATTATGCAGTGATGGGAGGGTTCTTTAAACAAATAGGCGTGGACCTTATGGATCCGGTTCACAACAGTATTTATAACGGTTTTTTGGGGAACATGATAAAAAGCCATTTTCAGTTCAGGTATGTTACTGAGCGTTTGTCAAACGAAAATAAGGATGAAAATTGCCCGGGGGACAAGGATGACATTTGGCAGATGAAGCCTGATTATAACGATGGTTTTTACGAAAGGTACATTGATCTTTTGGTAAACCAATATTTCCATGGCGTGATCTACGCCACCCAGAAAGATAAAATGAAACTCCATAAAGGAGAGAATAAATGAAACAAAAGATCACTTATTACGTATTTTATATGTAATATTTCGGTTCAAGTCATCGTTGCCTCTGGGTAAAAGAAAAAAGCCGCTAAAACGGCCTATTTTTTGATAAAAACAATAAACAAACGTTTGTGCTTTTGCATCTTTGTATAAAATCAATTCAAAAAAGTGAGGTTATCATGAAAAAGAAAATAATGCCAGTGATCATCATTCTGGGCTTGGCTTCAATATCAGCAGCCCAGACAAATCCGCAAAACATAATCAATTCCAAGACATCCGAAGGTTACTATGCGTTGTATTTGACGGAAGGAGCCATCCCGGCCGATGCATTGCGGCAGGATCAGACAGTGAAAACCAACCATAAAGATGCGCTCCAAAAGCAAAACGCCAAAGAACACAATACTGCCTCAATGCTGGCAGGCTTAGGCCAGGCGCATAAAAGCAAAGCCGGACTGCCTAAAAAAGGCAATGTAACCAAGACCCGCAATACCCGGACAGTTTACAATTAAAATAACTGAAGAACAATAAAGGAGTTGTATATGAAACTGGTAGTATTACTATCCAAAATGATGCTGATGGCCTTGCTGGCCGGATCGATACAGGCCCAGCCCCAGCCCAAAGTTGCTTTAGATAAGACAATAAAAAAACAAACCATAGAAGCGGTCACAATACTGCTGGACAGTAACTACGTTTTCCCGGAAACGGCAAAGAAAATGAATCGATTGGTGCTGAAAAACCTTCGTTCCGGCAAGTACGACAAGATCACCGACCCGGAAGAGCTGGCCGGGCGGTTGACCGAGGACCTGAGGTCGGTCAGCCATGACCTGCACCTAAATGTAAGGTACGAACCGGGACAGATAGCGGCCATGCGGGCTGATACCCAAAGTAATCAGGTTCCGCCGGAATGGATGAAGAGCATGCAGAGGATAAATTATGGTTTTGTCAAGGCGGAGTACCTGCCGGGGAATGTAGGCTATCTGGAACTGAAAGCCTTCACCGATCCCAAACTTCACGAAGCAGGCCAGGCGGCGATATCGGCCATGAACTATCTGGCCAACGCCCAAGCCGTCATCTTCGACCTGAGAAAGAACGGGGGCGGGCATCCCGAGATGATCCAGCTGTTGTCCAGTTATCTTTTTGCCGAGCCCACCCATCTTAACGATATATATGAGCGTCCCGGCAACACCACCCAGCAATACTGGTCCCTGCCGTACATCTCCGGTTCCCGCAGGCCGGATGTGCCGGTCTACATCCTGACCAGCAACTATACTTTTTCCGCGGCCGAGGAGTTCAGCAACAATCTTAAGGAGCTGAAAAGGGCCACCATAGTGGGCGAGAACACCGGGGGCGGAGCCCATCCGGTGGATTTCAAGATAGTCAACGATCTATTCACTCTTTCCCTGCCCTTTGGCCGGTCCATCTCCCCCGTTTCCAAGACCAACTGGGAGGGGACCGGGGTAATACCGCATGTCAAAGTGCCGGCCGACAGCGCCTTCAACACCGCCTACCTGATGGCCCTGGACACCTTGATCACCAAAGCCAGCGATCCCCTTGACCGGCAAAGCCTGAAAAGCACCCGCCTGCTGAAGATCGCGGAGTTTGGCAATTACCGGGTGCCGGAGGAGAAGCTTAAAGACTATGCCGGAAGCTACGGCACCAGGATTATCATTTACCAGCCGGGCCAGCTTTATCTGGCCAGGAACGGCCGCCCCGGGTACAAGCTGCTTCCGGTCTCGGACGCAAGTTTCTTAGCGGATATCACAGGCGCCCGGATCGACTTCATCCTTAGTCCGGAAGGCAGGGCCACGGCTTTGGATTTTACCCGGCCCAACGGCGAGATCACACGAAGCGAGAAGAACCAGTAAGCCGCTCATTGGAAAAGGCCACCGAAAGAAACTATCCCCGCCAGGGATACAAAACCATATTGTCGGTCAATCAACGGCAATACAAGGAGGATCCAAATGGAAGTGAACCACCTTCTAAAGGCCATAGCTGCAGCAATTTTACTGAACCTTTTATCCTGCAGTGCCTGGGCCCAGGAGCCGGCCGGAGAAAAGATCTCCGCATCAACCAATCCTAAGGTTTTCAGTGTTAGGCAGGTCCAGACCCCGCCCGAGATCGACGGGATCATCGAAGATATCTGGCAGCAGGCGAATTCGGTCAGCGATTTCGTCCAGAGCCAGCCCTACGAGAATACCGAGCCCGGCGAGAAGACCGTGGTCTATATGCTGCAGGATCAAGAAAATCTTTACGTTGCCTTCCGCTGCCATGCGGTTAAGAACCCCCCGGTGGCCTGTTTCACCAAGGACGAGGACTATGTAATCGTCAAGTTCGACCCCTTCGGAAGCCGGACCAACGGTTATTTCTTTCTGGTCTTCGGCAGCGGCATTTTCTGGGATGGGCTAATCATGGACGACGGCCGGAGCCAGGATCAATCCTGGGAGGGGGTATGGTACAATGCGGTGAAGATGTATTCCGACAAAATGGAAGTGGAGATGAAGATCCCCTTCAAGACATTGCGCTACAAGAAGGGCCTGGGGGAATGGAACATTCAATTTGCCCGGCATATCGCCACCACTTTTGAAGACGACTACTGGACCGAGGTCACCCAGAAGGACGGCGATCTGGTATCCCGCTGGGGTACGGCGGTTAATATCAACCCAAAATCATCGGGTTATTATTTCGAGTTGTACCCCGAAGGCTTTTTCCGTTTTGAAGATTTTAAGGGAAAGACCCCGGCCAGGAATGTCAAGGGCAGCATGACCGCCAAATGGGACCTGACCCCGCAGACCAGCATCAACGCCACAGCCTATCCCGATTTTGCCCAGATCGAATCGGACCCGTCCTCGGTGAATCTTTCCAGGTATCCCACCTATCTTCAGGAACAGCGGCCGTTCTTCGTCGAGGGTCAGGAGATATTCCGTTTTTCGGAATTCCAGGGCAGTGGTTTCTTCCAGCCGCTCAACATCTTTTATTCGCGCCGGATC
>JAURWH010000231.1 GCA_030655055.1 bacterium | reverse complement strand
GTTCTGTTTTGGGAGCCAAACTGGGCGGCTGGTCCATTATCACTTCCACCGTGCCGTCCCCGAAAGTCTCCTCGGCCTGAACCTCTTCGTCCAAACCGGGCATTTCCGATTCCAAGGTTTCTTCCGCCTGGGCCTGAAAAGCCGTCAACTCCTGGTATTCCTCTTCCAGTCCGGCTTCTTCGATTGTCGTTTCCGGTTCGGGCTGGACATGTTCTTTTGTTGCGGCAGGCTCTTCTTCTATGACGGCCGGTTCTTCCTCTTCAATCAACGGTGGACCAGTTTCTGTTATTATTTCTGTCACCGGCACAGCTTCGGGCGGCAACTGTGATGGCTGGTTCTTTGGCTGGGCCTGGGCGTTTTTCTCCAGCAGGTTCCGCATCCTTTGGGCCACGTCCTTGTAGTTGATGTCCAGGATATAGACCTGCTCGTACTCGTCCAGGGCCTTTTGCCGGTCCCCCAGTTGCTCGTTGGCCAGGCCCAGGTTGTAATGCAGCCCCACGTATTCGTTGTCCAAAAACTTCTTGACCGAGATGCCCTGGTTCAGCACCTCGCTGGCCAGGCCGTAATCGCCCTGTTCCAGGAAGGAGATGGCCAGCATCTCAAACCCCTTTAACTGCCTGTTCCCACCCTTGATGGACAGCTGAAAATCTGCAATGGCGTCATCACGCAGGCCCACCTCGCGGTAAAGCATGCCGACGTCGTAATATCTTTCATAAGCTTCAGTGATATTGGTCCAGACCGCGTCCTGGAAATCCTTGCAGAACAAAAACAGCTCTTCTTTTAGCTGGACCTGGTCCATGGCCGGACTGCTGCCGGATGACAATATCCTAGAAAGGGCCTCCTCGTTATTGGGGTCCTTTTCCAGTATCTTTTGATAAACAGATTTTGATTTGCGGTCAAACCCGCGTTTTTGCAGGACCCGGGCGTAGGTCAACTGGGTTTCCAGGATCTTTTTGGGGTTGCCCATTTTAATGGCCACGTCCAGCAAACGATGGTAGGGCACGATGTCCGCCGGGTCCGGCGCGTCCTCGGAATTATCCGAGGCCATCTTGGCCACCATCTGCTCTATCTTTTGCCCCAGTTCCTTCAGGCTCTGATTTTCCGGCAGAAGCGCGGTAATCTTCTTGTGGACCGCGGACATGGCCACAAAATCGTTGCGGACCTTAAGCTGGTCGGCAAAACGAAGCCATTCCCTTACGGCTCCGCTTTTTAGCTGGCTGTTGGCGTAAAGCTCCCCGGCTTTATTATATAATTCTATCCGTCCCTTGTCAATAGATAAAATCTTCTTGGCGGCCACGATGGAACGGGGCAGGTCCCCGGCCTTTTCGCCGATCCGCACCGCCACCTCGTACTGCTCCAGTGCCTTGCGGTCCTCGCCGGTCTCCCGGTAGATATTGGCCAAAGTAAGCACGTGCTCCGGGTTCTCGGCGTCGACCATGGTCAACTGCTCGTAAGCCCGGCGGGCCTTTTCCCACTCGCCTTTTTGGTAAAAGAGATGGGCTTGTTCGTTGAGTCGTTTTATATCAGGCATATTTTTGTTAAGCCAATACCAAAACTAAAGTATACAAAAATCAAGGGTTTAAATCAATAGTTATTTGAACTATTTTTATTTAATATTGACGGACACCGCCTCCAGAACATTCAGGCACAATTCTGCTGACCTGGCGTTAAGCCCGGCCACCTCCTTTTTATGCGCGGTTACAAACCCCTGGTCTCTGATGGAGCCCAGGTTTATCAATACATTCAGTCCGGCACCTTCCACCCCGGCCCGGGCCATCAGGGCCGCCACCCCGGCGTCGGAGGCCGAATTGGCGTTGCCTTTTTGGGCCGCCGTCAGGGAAAGCTCCATCGCCTTTAAACAGGTTTTGGCAGTCTCCAGCGGGACCGCTGCCGCTTTTTTGTAGCCTTCCTCCATGGCCTGGTCCCGGGCGGCCTTCTGTTCCGGAGTTCCCTTGGGCAGGCGCATGGCCTCCATCAGGTCGTTAAAGGCATTGGTGTCCTCGTCCACCGCTTTTGACAGTTTGTCCTTGATCTCCGGCCCCTGTTCGGCCATTTCGGACATCTCTTTCCAGACCTTCTCGTAACCGGGCTTGCCGGCAGTAAGATTGGCCACCATGGCCGAAAGGGCCGCGCACAGGCTGCCGGCCAGGGCCGCCACCGAGCCGCCGCCCGGGGCCGGGGACTCAGAGGAGACCTCGTCCACGAAATCCCTGGCCGTCATGGACATCAGCGGGGCCGGCTTAAGGAAGTTGTATTCCACTATCTTCTTGGCCGGATCGAAATCAGAAAGCTGGTCCAGTCCCAGGGAACGGATGGCGGTCTCCACCAGTTCCTTCTCCGGAACACCGGCCGACTTGCCCTGTTTTTTCAGGTAGAACTTTCCCGCGTCCAGCATCGGTTTTAAGGGAACCAGGCCCACCAGCTCCGAGCCGGTGACTATCAGGCCCAGCTTTTCCGCCTCTTCCCGGGCGGTCTCAAAGACCACATGCAGCGGCGTGGTGTTGTAGTTGATGAGATTTATGGACACCTGGGCCTGGCGGTACTGCTCGATGTACCAGCCGATGGCCCGAACAGCCTTCAGACGGCCGGGGACCTTGACCGAATTGCCCTGGGCATCCTTGACGATCTTGCCGGCAGCGTCCTTTTTGGCCCGGCCCCCCTCGCGGATGTTCAGGGCGATCTCGTTGGCCAGCTTCTTGTCCTTGGTGTTGACATTGACGTTGTAGGCGATTAAAAATTCCCGGGCCCCCACCACGCTGGCTCCCCACTTGTGCTTGAACTTGGCCGGTCCGAAATCAGGCTTCCATTTTGGGTCTTTAAACTTTTCTTCCAGCGCTTCGTATTCACCGGTGCGGATGTCGGCCAGGCTCTGGCGCTCGGGCGAGGCGGCGGCGAATTCGTAGAGGTAGATCGGGATGTCAAGTTCCTCGCCCAGCCGTTTTCCCAGATCTTTGGCTATCTGGACGCACTCGTCCATGGTCACGCCGGAGACCGGCACGAAGGGGCAGACGTCCATGGCCCCCATCCGGGGATGAGCCCCGCTGTGCTTGGACATGTCGATAAGTTCATGGGCCTTCCTGGCGGCCTGGAAGGCCGCTTCCTTCACCCCTTCCGGGGTGCCCACTAAAGTGTAAACCGTGCGATTGGTGTCGGCCCCTGGGTCCACGTCCAAAAGTTTTACGTCCGCCACACCGCGGACGGCGTCGGAAATGGCATCGATGATCTTGCGGTCTCGGCCCTCGGAAAAATTCGGGACGCATTCGACTAACTTGGTCATGCTCTCTCCTGCTCATTTATTATGACATTGTTTGACATTTTACGGACATTAACGCCGGTGGTGTTGATGTAGTTGTTAAGTTTTATGGCCAGAGTTGTGTGTCTTTTCAGGTATTCATCAAGTATTTGCTGGTTTATGTAGCCGCGTTTATGGCTGAACAACATATGGGCTTTTGTCTCGTATAAAGATCCTCTGGCTATCCGGCAAAACTGCTTGTTCTCTTTGTAATGGTATCTTCCAAAACCCTCGGCAATGTTGCTGTAGACCGAAGTTGAAGACCTTCTTAGCTGTGAAGTGAGATTATACCTCTCGTCTTCCGGAAACTTGGCAGTAAGCTCATATATCCAGTCAGCCAAGTCAACGGCCAATTGGTAAATTATCAAATCAGTAAAATCAACGATCTTGTTTGCCATAATACTCCAATGTCAAACAATGTCAATAAATGTCCATTTATGATCCGATGACTATCCTGCCGCGCTTGATAACCGTCTTGACATAGTTGACCCCGTAGTGGTACGGAATATACCTATAATTGGGAATGTCCATGATCAGCAGGTCCGCCTGCTTGCCGACTTCGATGGAACCGATCCGGTCGCCCCGGTTCAAGGCGCAGGCCGAGTTGTAGGTGGCGGCGCAGATGGCCTCGGCCGGGGTCAGCCCCAGGTACAGGCAGGCCAGCCCGATGATGAACGGCATATTTTCGATGGTGCAGGAACCGGGATTGTGGTCGGTGGCCAAGGCCACCGGAATGCCCATCTCAATCATCTTGCGGGCCGGGGCGTAGTTCTTCTTGATGGTCAGGCTGGTGCCCGGAAGCAGCACGGCGATGGTCCCGGCCGCTTTCATCAGTTCCAGCCCGGCCTGCGAGGGGTACAGCAGGTGCTCGGCGCTGATGGCCTTGACCTTGCCGGCCACTTCGGCCGCGCCCACCGAGGCCAGCTCGTCGGCGTGGATCTTGGGGATCATCCCGTAATTGCTGGCGGTTCCCAGTATCTTTATGGCTTCTTCCGGAGTGAACACGCCCTGGTCGCAGAACACATCACAGAACTCAGCCAGCTTCTGTTCTGCTATCTTCGGTATCATCTCTTTGCAAATTAACTGGACATACCCTGCGCGATCGATTTCGCTTTCGTTATTTGCATTCGTTTTCCGAAATTCCTCAGGAAACTCATGCGCCCCCATGAAGGTGGAAACCACCTCTATCGGCTGAAGGTCGTTCAAATCCCGGTTGACCTCCAATTGCTTTATTTCGCTTTTGGTCTCCAGGCCGTAGCCGCTTTTGGATTCCACCGTGGTAGTTCCCCAAAGAAGCATACGGTCCAGGCGTTTCACAGCGTCGCGCTTTAAGACCTCGCGGGAAGCCAGCCTGGTGGCCTTGACGGTGGAACGGATGCCCCCGCCTTTGGCGGCGATCTCCTGATACGAAACGCCCGAGGCCCGCATCTCGAACTCGTCCTCACGGGAGCCGCCGTAGACCAGGTGGGTGTGGCAGTCCACGAAGCCTGGCATCACCACTTGGTTCCCGGCGTCGATGACCTTGGTGTGGGGCAATAGTTTCAGCTTGGGCTTGAGGTCGGATGTTTTGCCCACCGCTACGATCTTGCCGTTCTCAATGGCAACGAGACCGTCCTCGATGATGCCGAGGTCGGACATGGCGGACCCCACCCTTGCCTTTCCCTCCCCTCGAGGGGAGGGTTGGGAGGGGTTCATTAGCGTCAGCAATTGTCCGATATGTTGGATGATGAGGTGCATATAGAAGAATCAATATTTACTTCATCATGGGTATTGTTACTTTTTTCTGCTTCGCCACCTGCTTGGCAATGTCATACCCCGCGTCCACATGGCGCAAAATGCCCATCCCGGGGTCGTTGGTCAATACCCGCTCGATCCTATTGGCCATCTCCTTGGTGCCGTCGGCCACCGTCACCTGCCCGGCGTGGATGGAATAGCCTATCCCCACTCCCCCGCCGTGATGAATGGAAACCCAAGAAGCCCCGGAGGCCACGTTGACCATGGCGTTCAGCAGCGGCCAGTCGGCTATGGCGTCAGAGCCGTCCTTCATGGCCTCGGTCTCGCGGTTGGGCGAGGCCACCGAGCCGCAGTCCAGATGGTCCCGGCCGATGACGATGGGAGCTTTGATCTTCCCCTTCTTCACCAGGTCGTTGAACAGCAGTCCGGCCTTGTCGCGTTCGCCGTAACCCAACCAGCAGATCCTGGCCGGCAGGCCCTGGAAATGGACCTTCTTTTGGGCCATCTTGATCCAGCGGGCCAGGTGGGCATTCTTGGGGAACAGTTTCAGCACCGCGTCATCTGTCACCGCAATATCCTTGGGATCGCCGGACAACGCCGCCCAGCGGAACGGGCCCTTGCCTTCGCAGAACAGGTCGCGGATGTATTCCGGCACAAAGCCCGGCACGTCAAAGGCATTCTTGATGCCGTGCTTCACCGCCTGGCCCCGGATGTTGTTGCCGTAGTCAAAAGCGATGGCACCCTGCTTCTGCATGTCCAGCATGGCCTGCATGTGGACGGCCATCGACTGGAGGCTTCGCTTCTTGTATTCCTCGGGATTGTCCTTGCGCAGCCACAGCGCATCGTTCAGCGTGATGCCGTGCGGCACGTAGCCGTTCAGCTCGTCGTGGGCCGAGGTCTGGTCGGTGACCACGTCGGGGATCACGCCCCGGCGAACCAGTTCGGGAAGCACGTCGGCGCAGTTTCCCACCAGCCCAACCGATAATGCTTCGCCTTTATTCACCGCGTCACGGACCAGCTTCAGCGCATTATCAAGATTGACGCTCATCACGTCGCAATAGCCGGTGGCTATCCGTTTCTTTATCCTCTCCGGATCCACTTCGACATTGAGTATCACGCCCTCGTTCATGGTAACGGACAAGGGCTGGGCCCCGGACATCCCGCCCATGCCGCCGGTCAGCACCCACTTGCCCTTTAGCGTGCCGCCGAAATGTTTTTGGGCCAGGGCGCCGAAGGTCTCGTATGTTCCCTGTAAAATCCCCTGGGTGCCGATATAGATCCAGCTTCCGGCGGTCATCTGCCCGTACATGATCAGGCCCAGCGCCTCAAGCTTGCGGAAATAGTCCCAGTTGGCCCAATGGGGCACCAGGTTGGAGTTGGCGATCAGCACCCGCGGGCAATGGGGATGGGTCTGCAGGATGCCCACCGGCTTGCCGGACTGGACTAAAAGGGTCTCGTCCTCCTTAAGTTTCTTAAGCGACTTGATGATGGCATGGTAGCAGTCCCAGTTGCGGGCCGCCCGGCCGTTGCCGCCGTAAACTATCAGGTCCTCCGGCCGCTCGGCCACCACCGGGTCCAGGTTGTTCATCAGCATCCGCATGGCGGCTTCCTGCTGCCAGCCCTGGCAGGAGATCTTTGTGCCGTGGGGGGATTTGATTATATTGGGCATGGGGTTTGGTCCTCGATATATGATTCTATTGTTGGGACACGGCATGCCGTGTCCTTACGTTATTTTGAAAGGTCGTCTATGGTCTTCAGCCTGGCCAGCAGCGGCGGGTGGGAATAGTGAAAGATGACATACAGCGGGTGCGGGAAAAGATTGCTCAGGTTCTTCTGGCTGAGTTTTATCAACGCCCCCTTCATATCCGCCGCCGAAGGATTGAGCTGTAATGCGTAGGCATCCGATTGGTACTCATATTTGCGAGACTGCCAGTTCATCAACGGCGAAAGCAGCAGATTCAGCGGTTCAAACAGGATCGACACCACGTAAAGGGCCACGCCTATCAACGGCCCGTTGAAACCCATTTGTTCAAACAGCCCGCCCAGGCCGATGGCGTTATATATCCAGGGATGGGCCAGGATCCGTGAGGCGGCGAACAACAGCGCCCCGGAGAGCAATGACACCGCGGCGATCATTTTGAAGATGTGCTTCATCTTCCAGTGCCCGATCTCGTGACCCATCACCGACAACAGTTCCTGGTGGCTGTAATTTTTGACCATGGTATCGTAGAACACGATCCGCCGGGTCTTCCCCATTCCGGTGAAAAAGGCATTGTCGTGGGTGCTGCGTTTGGAAGCATCCATCTGATAGACCCCGGCCAGGGGAAAATCGGCCTTCCTGGCCATTTCCAGTATCTTGTTCTTAAGCTCCTCGTCTTCCAGCGGCACGAACTTGTTGAATAGCGGCATCAGCACCACCGGTGACAGGAATATCATTAAGAAGGCAAAAGACACCACCAGGCCCCAGGCCGCCAGCCACCACAAAGTTCCCAGCCAGTTGATGCACAGATAAAAGCCCGAGAACAGCAGGCCCATTAAAACGCCCGAGACCAGCAAACTCTTTACCTGATCTCCCAGCCAGGTCTTGATGGTGATGGTGGAAAACTCGTATTTCTTTTCCAGTTTAAAATCGGAATAGAGCGAGGCGGGTATCCCTGACAGGTAGCCGATCATCATCAAAATTAGCATCGCCGCCAGGCCCTGAAGCAGCGGCGTAATTTTAAGGGCACCGGCCCATAGCGTTAACCTGGCAACCATTCCCGTAGTGAAGATCAATATGACCACTGCGGTCGAAACAAACTCGCTCCAGTATCCCAGTTTGGTCTTGGCCGCAGTATACTCAGCGATCAGTGATATTTTGGGTCCATCAAACAGTAACGAGACCTCCGGCGGCAGGCCCTTCTTGATGCTGGCTCTCAGGTGTGCTAGGTTAAGCCCGGACAACAAACTGGAAACCAGGTAGCCGAAGACCAGTATGCCAATTATCAGATTCATTCTAATATTATATTTTTTATTTATGATTTTATGTTCTACTCCAGGCTTCCCACGGCCTTCTCCACTTCCTCCAACACCTGGCCGGACCTGACCAATTCCTTCATGGCGGTGTGGTCCTTGTAAAGCGGGCGGTCGATCTCCAGGAAATCCACGTGTTTGCGGACAACTTCCCTGGCCTTGGCGGTGCCGGCGCCAAACTTGTAATCCCGCAGATCCAAAGCCTGGGCGGCGGCCATCATCTCGATGCCCAATATGCCATAGGCGTTGTCCAGTATCTGGAAATTCTTGATGGCGGTGTTCATGCCCATGGAGACAAAATCCTCCTGGTCGGCCGCCGCCGGGATGGACTGGATGGAGGCCGGGGTGGAAAGTATCTTCTGTTCAACTATCAGGGTGTCGGCGGTGTACTGGGAGAGCATCAGGCCGGAGAACATCCCTCCGCTTTTGGTCAAAAATGCCGGCAGGCCCACGCTGAGGGCCGGGTTGTTGAGCCGGTTCATCCGGCGCTCGGAAAGAATGCTGACCATGGTGATGCAGTATCCGGCCATATCCATCGGCACGCCCACCGGCGAGCCCTGGAAATTGGCCCCGGAAAGCTGGAGGTTCTCCTCCGGGAAGAAGATGGGATTGTCCCCCACCCCGTTCAATTCTATCTCCACCTGGGACCGGGCGTAGGCCAAAGCATCGTGAGCCGCGCCGATCACCTGGGGGGTGGAGCGCATGGAATAGGCGTCCTGGACCTTGCACTTGACTCGGCCCTCGTTCAGGTCGCCGTCGGCCACCATTTTGCGGATGGCCGCCGCGCTGCGCACCGCGCCCTTGAAGCCGCGGGCCTCGTGCAGTTTTGCGATGTACGGTTTCATATTGGCTTTCAGGGCCTCCAGCGACATGGCGGCCGCTATCTCGGCCTGCTTAAGCCAGCGGTTGGCGTCGTAAAGGAAGATGGCGCTCATGGCGGTCAGCACGTTGGAGCCGTTGATGGTGCCCAGTCCGTCCCGGGCCTGCAGTCCGGGTATCTTGATCCCGGCCTGGTCCATGGCCTCCTTGCCGGGCAACAGCTGTCCCTGGTAATAGGCCTGTCCTTCTCCCAAAAGAAGCAGGGCTATCTGGGACATGGGAGCCAGGTCGCCGCAGGCGCCAACTGAACCCTTTTGGCAGACGTAAGGGGTGACCCCCTTGTTCAGCATCTCCACCAGGGTCAAAGTGATCTCGGGGCGGATGCCGGAGTTGCCGTGGGCGTGGACGTTGATCCGACCGGCCATGGCTCCCCGCACATATTCTATGGGGGCCGGGTCGCCGATCCCGGCGGCATGGTTGTATATCAAGTATTTCTGAAAATCCCTGACCTGGTCGTCATTCAGCACCACCTCGGAGAATTCGCCGATGCCGGTATTGACACCGTACATGATCTCATGGGCCTCGATCTTCTTCTCCAGCATGGCCCGGCATTTTTTGATCCGCTCCAAAGCCTCGGGGGCCAGCTCCACTTTTTCGTTATGGCGGGCGATCCTGACTATTTTTTCGATGGTCAACCCGGAACCGCTGATTATGATGGGCATGTTACTGTTCTCCTACAATCTATTTTTTAAACTCATCCCCTCTCTCCCCTTCTCTTACAAGAGAAGGGGCAGGGGGTTGAGTTAGGTTATTTGAGTTTTCCTATGCTCTTCTCCACTGCATCCAATATATTTCCATCCAATATCATATCGTTAATGGCTTCTATGTCCAGATGGAACTCCCGGTCCTGCTTGAACGCTTTGACGCCATGGCGAATGACCTGACAGGCCGCGTCCACCCCTTTGCCCGGTTTCAGCGGCTTCAGGAACTCCAGCCCCTGGGCGGCGGCCAGCAGTTCGCAGGCCAGCACATAGCGGACATTGCCGCAGATCTGGCCGGCCTTGCGGGCTCCGAAGGTTCCCATGGAAACGTGGTCCTCCTGGTTGGCCGAGGTGGGAATGGAGTCGACCGACGAAGGATGGGCCAGCACCTTGTTCTCGGAGACCAGCGAGGCGGCGGTGTTCTGGGTGATCATCAGCCCGGAGTTCAAGCCCCCGTGTTCGGTCAGGAACCCCGGCAGTCCGGAAAGAGAGGTGTCCAGCAGCCGGGCCAAACGCCGTTCGGAGATGTCGGCCAGCTCGGCCGCTGCGATGCCCAGGTAATCCATGGCCAGGGCCACCGGCTGTCCGTGGAAATTTCCGCCCGAGAGAACATCGTGCTCTTTTGCGAATACCAGGGGGTTGTCGGTGACCGAGTTCAACTCCGTCTCCAGCACCTGCCGGATGTGCTTCAGGGCGGTCCTGGTGGCGCCGTGCACCTGGGGCATGCAGCGCAGGGAATAGGAATCCTGAACCTTCTGACAGTCCTTATGGGACCTTCTGATCTGGCTGCCGGAAAGAAGTATTCGGAGGTTTTCGGCCGAATCCATCTGCCCGCTGTGCGGCCGTAAGGCCTGGATCCGGGGGTCAAAGGCCTTGTCCGTGCCCCGCAAAGCCTCCAGAGACATGGCTCCGGCGATATCGGATATTTTGCAGAGCTTTTCGGCCTCCAGCAGATTCAATATGCCTACTGCAGTCATCACTTCCGTTCCGTTGGTAATGGCCAAACCTTCCTTGGCTTTCAGGATCAAAGGCTTCATCCCCGTTATTTTCAGGGCATCGGCCCCGTTGACGATCTTTCCCTTATAAAAGGCCTGGCCCCGCCCGATCATCACCAGCCCGATATGGGCCAGGGGCGAAAGGTCGCCGGAGGCGCCCACCGAACCCTGCTGCGGGACCAGGGGGATGATATCATTGTTTAAAAGCCCCAGCAGCTGCCGGACCACCACCGGACGGACGCCCGAAGCTCCCTGGCAGAGCTGATTAGCCTGCAAAAGCATGATCGCCTTGACCTGGCAGGGCTGGAACATCTGCCCCACCCCGGTGGCATGGCTTTTTATCAGATTCTCCTGGAGCCTGTCGATCTCGTCCAGCGAGATCCGGACCTCGGCGAATTTCCCGAACCCGGTAGTGATGCCGTAGACCGTCCTGTTTTCCTTGATTATCCGTTCCACCACTCTGCGGCCGGAAACCAGGCGGGACATTGCTGATGCCGATAGTGTCAGCTGGGTTTCCAGTGACGCCACCGCCCCGACAGTTTCCAGGGTCAACGGTCTTTGCCCGACAATAACTTTTTGCATAGTATCAACTTCTATAAGTATGTGAACCATTATTTTAGCCAATTTGGCTGAATAAGTCAATGGGAAAAGCCCCCGTTCATTAACGGGAGCTTTTATTGAAACAGCGGGTATGATGGTTATTTCAGGTCTTCATTTTGGATCACTTCGGCGCTGATGTATTTGATCCAATTGGGGTCGGTTCGCTCATTTTTGGATTTGGAGTACATAAGTTGGAACCTGCCAAAACTTGACTTGTCAACAAAAATGAATTTGTTACCATCGTAATAACGCCAGATCTCAACCGGACGGTATTGCCCCTGCATGGTCTTGCTTTCAACCTCGTTGGGAGTTCCATATTTAATGTAAAGCCGGCCCCGGTCGGTCTGGCTTCCCTTCATTCCACCCCGGTTCTTCTCTCCAAATTTAATGTTGGCATCCTTATACCGCCGGGCGTGCTCCAGCAATGCTTCATTCTCCTGGGTGGCCGGATTTGTATCGCGGGACTTCCAAAACCTGCGCAGGAATTCATTTTTCCCGTTTTCATCAAATTTTTTAAATTGTTCTATTTCCCGCGAGGTGGCGATATAGCCTATTTCATAATAATACTCACCGCCTTCCTTCTGCAACGCCTGTATCTCTTCATCTAATTTGTCCCCAGCCCCGATGACCTCTGTCAAGGGTTTTCTTTTGATATGGACTCCGGTCTGGGAATATGCCAGCAATTTTCCGGTTCCATCCTTCAGCTGGGCTTTAATCATGTACAATCCGTCAGGAAAACTGTCCAGGTTAATTCCTCCAGTCTGAATGATCTGTCCGGTACGTTCAGTAATGTCGTTATTGGCGATAGTGTTGATCACCGGTTGCGAAGTTGAATTCAGGGATATCTGAACATATCTGCTCCCGCCTGTCGTATCAGAGGCAGGCCGGTATACTTCAAAGTAATAATATAAATTACCGTAGGCCCCGCCGAATTCACGGGAAGAGTGCGGTTTGATCTGAAGTTTTCCTTTAGAAAAACGGTTTTTCAGGGAATCTAGATAGATGTCCGAAGCCACCTGTATCTGGCTGACCGTTATAACCTCCCGGTTTATGAAAGGAACCAATATCTCTTTTTCTAAAGTTCCGATATTCCCTCCATTCAGATCGCTGACCATGAATTTGAGGCGATAATCACCCGGTTTCAAATTATTGGCGACTATCAGATCAATGGTGGCCAAGTCACGGCGTTCGATCTCCTGGGCTGTAGGAACGTTAAGGTTGGAGACCCAATCCTCATTTATAAAATACTTGCCGCTGGAATCACGGAACTGAATCAGCGTCTTATAACTAATGGTCCTTTGATCTGCGTTTTGTTTGACCACAAAATCCTTGACCGGCAGGCTCCAATATATCTCCTGCCAGGTTTTCCCGCTGTCTCCGGCAAAGGCAGCTCCGTCCACCCAAAACTTGATGGTGCCGTCGGAGGAAATCGGCCAGCTTTGAGCAAGTGAATACAACGCCAAAAACAGGACCAGCGCCATTGCCGGAACCCGATGTATTTTTAGATGGATGTTCATTTTACCCTCTCTCTTTTTGGATAGATCAATTCGTAATCTCCTATGCCTTTGCGGTCCATGAAAACATACCGGCGTCCGTCGGAATAGTAGTACCAGATCTCATAGGCCGGATATTCCAGTTCAAAGGGATGCCGTTCGATCTCATCCGCCAGGCCGAAAAGAATATAGACCAGGCCCATGTCGCTTTTCCAGCCGGACTTGAAGACAGAACCAAACTGTTCGTTGGCATAATTCACCCGGTCATAGTAGCTGTCGCGAAATTCATTGACCGAGGTGCTAGTATCAGGGTCCCGCAATTGCCAAAAACGCATCAACAGCGTTTCTCTTAAGGCAGGCGAAGCCTTTCGCAGCGAGTCCAGTTCCCGCCCGGTCGAGATATATTCCAGCTGATCTATCTGCTCCCGGTAATCTTTGGCAGTTATGAATTTTGAATTGCGGACGAAAAGTGACTCACCGGACACAGCAGATTGTCCCGATTGCTGGACTTCAAGTCTCAGGACATAACTTCCGGTTAAAAGGCTGTCGGACCTTATGCTCTTGGTTATTCCCTGGTCTCCGGACGGCCCCATTGTTTCCTTTAAAGACCAGGCGGCCATGGCGGAGCCGAAACGGGTCAGACTGTAGCTGGCCTGGAGCGACTCCGGCTGGCCTGAATAAATCCGGTAGAACAGGCTGATGTCGCCGTTGCCGTCCCCGTACTGCCTTTTAGGCCAGGGGATCAATACTTCATCCTGCATTTTTTGGAACCGCAGTCCGCTGATCGCCAGCCTTCCCGGCGGAATGTTCCGTATTTCAATTTTAATGTCAGCTTCACCCCGGCGTTCCGAATTGTTGTCGGTGCAGATGATCAGTAATTTATATTTCCCGGGGATGACCTTCAGGCTGAAAGTATCGCAAACCAGATAGTTGCCCTTCTGCAGTTCCTGGTATTTATCAACCGTCAGTTGCCTTTCCCAGGAATCACCGGCCACCTGGCCTCCGTTGGCATCCATCACGATCACCGAAAAACTGTAGGCCGCCTTGAATTGACCGCCTTGGGCCACGAACTGGACCTGGTCGTACGGCAGGGAATATGAGATCTCTGCCCGGGTCCCTTCCGGCGTCTGGAACTGGGTGACCTGATAATAAAATCTGACCGCGCCCTGGCTGAGGCCGAAACTCTGTCCAGTCTCCGAGGGCCTTGTTCCCATGGCCCACAGGATCGAAGCATTCAAGCCGATCAAAAGAAGTAGGATCTTTATTGTTCTCATAACGATCAAGTTTATTATAAAAATGGTTGGATATCAAGCCCAATTATATATTATTATTTACAGGCCTGACCTTATGCCAGTAAAAATATCCGCCCCCGGTCCCCAGTAGTATTGCCGCCAGCAAAAGATACCAGGGGTTCAACTCCCGGCTGCGGGCTTCAATTTTCAACCCTGCGGCTGTGACCTGGCCCAGCGGGCGGTTCCAGACCAGGCGGCCGGACTGGACGGAATCCGAATTGTGGCTGACGATCTGCCCGGGCAGGGACAGTTCGTGTCTGATCCGATAAGTGTTCTGATCGGCGGCCGGAGATTCAGGTTCAGGCTTGGAAGCCGATATGTTTTCCAGATATTCGTAGTAAACCCACAGGCCCGATCTGGTGATATTGACTATTACAGAATCGTTTTCGCCGGAGAATAGCTCCACCCTGCCCGTCCGGTAATCCCAGGTCAATTTTAAACTGCCGTCGTCCAGTTCAGTTTTGGCGGAGCCGGTCAATTTTACTCCCGGCTTTTCCTGCAGGCCCTGGCCCGGGATGCGGAAAAGCTTTCCCGAACCGCCGGTCTTCTTGTAAAGCCCGGCCATCATCGGATCCATCACTATCTCAACCGTCCTGGTACCGCCGCCCCGGCGGTTGACCGCGGTCTGGACATCCACCGAAAAACAGCCGCAGCATGAAATGACCAGGAGCAGCAGGGCCGGATAAAGTTTAAGGCGAAGTTTCACTCTTCGCCTTTCTTCTTGATCATCTTAAGCCTAAAGATGTCCTCCCGCTCCCTCTGCTCCAGCACGCCCTTGATGTAGCTCATCTCCCGGTATATCCTGGGGATCACCACCTGCTCCAGGGCGTTGACCCGGCGGGTGGTTTTCTTGATCTCGGAACCCAGGCGCTTTAGCCGGGTCTCGCTGCCGGCCACCACTATCAACAGGTCGATCATCTGTTCAAAGGAATCCGCCGTCTTCAGCGAACGGTGGGTGGCCGCGGTGGGGCTGTATCCCCGGGTGAACTGGTCGCGCACCACGCTGTCGGCCGAGACCTCCGGGATCTTGATGCCCCAGACGTTCTTTTCCGAGACGTTGAGCCGGATATCTCGGCGGCCCGGCAGGGCCGAGGACTCCAAAGGCTGGCGGCCTTCAAAGGCCACCGCCATATTCAGCAATTCCACCGCCTGCTGGGAGGTCTGGTTCAGCTGTTCCCGGGAGGCCAGGGAGTTCTTGACCACCACAAAAAAGTCGGTGACCAAGGCGTCCCGTTTCTTTTTAAGCAGGTCCACGCCCTGTTTGGCCAGGGACACCTGGGCCTTGCGGCCCAGCAGGTTCATTCTGGTTGGTGATACGTTTTCCATTTAAAATATATCAAATGTATGGATGAAATTAGAATTTAAAGCCGGTGAATATCTCGTATTTGCTTGTCACATCCTGCCGAAGTTTGCGCCCGTAGGCGCCGGTGGTATCGGCCGGTTTCTTGTTTGATTCAAGTTTTCCGAGCAGGAAACCGCTGTCGGCCGCGGCAAAGCTGTATTCCGGGTCAGCCCGGTACTCGTAAATCAAATACTTTCCGGATAATACTTCAGCCTCTACAATATTGCCGTCCTT
>JAURWH010000230.1 GCA_030655055.1 bacterium | reverse complement strand
CCCTGTCCTCCCTGTTGTCAGACCTCCAGGCCTTCGACATCAAACTTAACGCCCGGAATGAGGCGATCACTAAAACTGTTTGAAACGTTCGAATCGTTCGAACCGTTTGAACCCATTAAACCAATTCAGACTATTTCAAACCGTCGTGGTGATCGCCTCATGCCGGGCGTTGAGCGTGGCGTCAAAGGCCTGGAGGTCGGACAGCAGGGAGGCCAGGGAGGCCTGGTCGGGCGTCAGTGTGTTGACCTTGTTCCGGATGGCGGTGATGGCCACGGCCAGGTCCTGGTCGAATTTGTAGAGGGCGTCCAGCTGGGGCTCCATGATCTTCTGGCTGTCAAAGAACCCGGCGTAGCCGTAGTCGGCCAGTTTCAGGCGGTCTATCACTTTCTCCAGAAGCTTGGTGACGGAACCGGCGGGATTGAGCAGGTCCAGCGCTTCGGGCTTTTGGCTCAGCCCGCTGACGAAAGAGTCAAAGGCCGTCTTGCTTTCCTCCAGCTTTCCGGCCAGGTGCATCCGTAAAAGCTTGTCGGTGTTGCGGCGGGATTCCTTGTCTGCGTAGCCGGTGTAACCGGGCACCCACCGGATCATCTTCTCGATGAAACTGCGGATCTTGTCGCTGGCGTCGGGCATGGCGGTCTCCTTAAATAAAAGTAGTAAAGTAGGCCGGGTAATAAAGTAGGACGTGAAAATTGTAAAGCAGGCAGAGTAGTCCGGGTAGTAAAGTAGGACGTGAAAATAGTTTTGTGGCTTTTGTGCTTGGTTCGATTAACTCACCACATGTTTTGTGGTTAAATAAAAAAACACCCTCTGTGTCTTTGTGTCTCTGTGGCGAAATTATTTCCCGGGTGCTAAACATAAAAATTATCATATTTACACCGCATTGTCAATTGAAATCGGACGGTATTTTCCGCCCTTCGAAAGTTAAGGCAGAAAGCCATCCTCAGTGTTGTGTTTTTTGCGGTGAGGGGTCTATTTTTGGTATTGACAAAAACGGCGGAAAGCTTTAAGATACATATGGTTTTGGCAAGTTAAGGAACCTCATCATTCCAGTTGCTTCTCTTTGCCGTGATGTCACCCTGAGCCCATGCCTTGCTTGGCAAATCGAAGGGTCAGCAAGGGGGGAACAAGGCTTGCGCTGAGCAAAGCCGAAGCGGATTGAGTTCATGCTCTGAAAACAATAAACCATATCCTGGTAAACATATCACAAACGAACCCATGCCCACCATTCAAATACGGCTCAATGAGATCGGGGACGCCCGGCGCTTTTACGAGATACTGAGCAACCCCAATTTCACCTATTTCAGCGCCAACCCCAAATCCGTGGAGGACGAGGAGAACTGGCTGCGGGCCAGCATCAAAGACATGGCCAACGGCCTGCAGTATAGCTACTCCATCCTGTGCGATGGCGAGGTCTGCGGGGGAGTTGGGGTCCGGATCAACGGCACCAGGAAGCACATCGGCGAGATCGGGTATTTCATCGAGGAAAAGCGCTGGGGACAGGGGATCGCCACGGAGGCGGTGCGGCTGCTGGAGCAGAAGTGTTTCCATGAGCTTAAGTTGAGCCGGATAGAGATCCTGATGCAGCCGGAGAACGCCGCCAGCGAAAAGGTGGCGCTTAAGGCCGGGTATGTCAAGGAGGGACTGATGAAAAAGGTGGTGGAGGACAAGGAGCACAGCGGAACCATGCACGATGTGTGTCTGTATGCCAAGGTGCTGTAGGGAACGGACCGCCCCGCTTTTGCTTGCTCCTGGAATGACCTAACCCTAAATCCCTTCCCCGCGAGGGAAGGGACTTGCATCACCCTTTCCCTATGGGGAAGGGGCAGGGGTTAGGTCGGTGCCTAATCAACGAAATAATTACAATCTTATAACTAACCACGGAGACCCCATGGCCATCAAGCTTTACAACACACTGACCAGGAAGAAAGAGGAATTTCTTCCCCTAAAACCCAACCAGGCCGGGCTGTATACCTGCGGCCCCACGGTCTACGACTACGCCCACATCGGCAACCTGCGGACCTACGTGTTCGAGGATCTGCTGCGGCGCATGCTGGAATACAACGGCTACGCGATCAAGCACGTGATGAACATTACCGACGTGGGGCATCTGGTGTCCGACGCCGACAGCGGCGAGGACAAGATGGAGAAGGGCGCGCGGCGCACCGGCAAGACGGCCTGGGAGATCGCCGAGTTCTACGCCCAGGCCTTTAAACAAGACCTGGCGCGGCTCAACATCCTCGAGCCGACCATCTGGTGCAAGGCCACCGACCATATCAAAGAACAGATCGACACCATCTCGCTGATCGAGCAGAAGGGCTTTACCTACCGCACATCGGACGGCATCTACTTCGACACGGCCAAGCAGCCGGGCTACGGGGTGTTGGCGGGCCTGTCCAATATCGAGGGCATCCAGGCCGGCTCGCGGGTCGATATGGGGGAGAAGCGCAGCGCCACCGACTTCGCACTGTGGAAGTTCTCGCCCGAGGGCAGCCAACGGCAGATGGAGTGGGACAGCCCGTGGGGCAAGGGTTTCCCGGGCTGGCACATCGAGTGCTCGGCCATGTCAGCGAAATACCTGGGCACGCTGTTTGACATCCACTGCGGCGGCGAGGACCACATCGCCGTCCACCATACCAACGAGATCGCCCAGACCGAGGCCGCCTACGGCACCCACCTGGCAAATTACTGGCTGCACGGGTTTTTCCTGCAACTGGGCGATGAGAAGATGGCCAAGAGTTCGGGTGAATTCCTGCGGTTGCAACTGCTGGCCGACCAGGGGTACGACCCGATGGCCTACCGTTACTTCTGCTTTACCGGACATTACCGCTCGCAATTGAAATTCACCTGGGAATCTCTGACCGCGGCCCAGAGGGCGCTGGAGAATCTGAGAGCTGAGATAGCTAAACTAAGAGGTTCCGAAGGTCAGAAGATCGGAACGGACCCCACTCCCGAAGGTGAGAAGATGGGAAGTTCCGAAGGTGGGAAAATTTCCGGGTGGAAGGACAAGTTCCTGTCGGCCATCAATGACGACCTGAACCTGCCCCAGGCTTTGGCTGTCCTGTGGGATACAGTGAAGTCATCAGACCTCAGTCCCGCCCAAAAATTGGCGCTGATCGGCGATTACGACCGGGTGCTGGGTCTGAACCTGCTGGACAGCAAGAAGGACTCGGGTCTTCCCGCGGAGGTGGAACAACTGCTGCAGAAGCGCCAGGAGGCCCGGGCCGCCAAGGACTGGGCCGGCTCGGACGCCATCAGGGGTCAGATCCTGGCCCTGGGTTATGTGGTGGAGGACGGCAAGGGCGGGCAGACGGTACGGGAGAAGAAGTTCGGGGAGTAATACTTTTCCCTCGCCACAGAGCGTTGCACTGAGTTTATCGAAGTGACGCAGAGACACAGAGCGGTCATTGCGAAATCACCTCATGCCGGGCTGAGGAAGCAATCGCTTTAAAACCGCATTATCAGGCTGCCTTTAACGCTTGACAACTCCGGGCTTTTGCGGTAAAATCATAGTTTATCAACCAATTACGGCAACGATCACACGTAATTTATCTTCAAATCTTTGATATACGGAGGTTAAAATACAATGTCCGGACATTCCAAATGGGCCACCATCAAACGCAAGAAAGCCGGCATCGACTCCGCCCGGGGGCAGGCTTTTACCCGGCTGATCAAGGAAATAACCATCGCCGCCCGCAACGGAGGCGGAGACCCCAACATGAACCCCCGTCTGCGGACCGCCATCCTTTCCGCCAAGGGCGCCAACATGCCGGCCGATAACATCGACCGGGCCATCAAAAAGGGCACCGGCGAGCTGGAGGGCGTGGTCTACGAAGAGGTGACCTACGAAGGCTACGGCCCCAACGGGGTGGCGGTGATGCTGGACACGGTCACCGACAACAAGAACCGCACCGCGGCGGAACTGCGCCACCTGTTCAGCAAGAACGGCGGCAACATGGGCTCCCAGGGCTGCGTGTCCTGGATGTTCGAGACCAAGGGCGTGTTCTCGGTGGATTCCTCGGTCACCGACGAGGACACCCTGATGTCGGTGGCTTTGGACGCCGGAGCCGATGATGTATCGCCTGAAGACGGGACCTTTGAGGTGCTATGCACCCCGGCCGCCGTCGAAGCCGTCAAAAAGGCCCTGGAGG
>JAURWH010000229.1 GCA_030655055.1 bacterium | reverse complement strand
TTAGGTAACTGGGTAGAAGTGTTAGGGATTAGGGGTTAGATGTTAGGGAACAGGGGGGAAACATTCTGTAATAGGGGAAATGCACATTGTAACAGGGGAACTGTAGGTTAAACTAGGGGGAAACCATTAGGGATCAGGGGTCAGATGGCAGGGTACAGGGGAAATACACATTGCAACAGGGGAGGAACGTTAGGGAACAGGGGAGAAACCGTTAGTCACCCTTAAGCAAGCATATTGCACCTGTAAGCAACCACATTGTAACACCAAGCAAGCACATTGCAACTGTAAGCAAGTGTATTGCACCCTTAAGCAACTATATTGTACCAGTAAGCAAGCATATATCACCCTTAAGCAAGCGCATTGTACCTTTAAGCAAACACTTTGTAACATTAAGCAACCGCATTGCACCAGTAAGCAAGAATATTGCACCGGGAAGGAAGTATAATGGGGGCGATATTACTTCAGTAGCTTTCCATCTGGTGGGCTGCAAATTTCAACTACATTGAGGTCTATATGAAGATAGGTACGTTTCAGTTTGCCTGTGACCACAATATCGAGAACAACTTCATATCTATCGAGCGGGGAATAAGAGAAGCTATTCAGAATAGGGTGGAGCTTCTGCTTATGCCAGAATGTGCGCTATGTGGATATTTTGAGGAAATGATTGATGATAAAGGAAAGTACGAGATAGAGAAGCAAGACTACTATCAAGAAAAGCTGCAGCATATTATAGACCGCACCAGTATGACCCTTGTCTTTGGAAGGATACAAAGTATTGGAGATGATGTATGCAATGTAGTCGCGATTTTACGACCGAACAGCGGCAGTTCATATTATGCAAAGAGGGCTTTATGGGGATGGGACAAGAACAATTTTGCAGCAGGCAAAGAGAAGGGATTCTTTGTAATTGGCGGTGTGAAAATCGGCACGAGGATCTGCTATGAAGCAGACTTCCCGGAATACTTCAGAGAACTTTTTGCAGAGAGTATCCCAATTGCATTGGTGAGTTTCGCACATTCCGGTGAAAGAGACGATATCGACAGATACGAAATGATGAAGGGTCTCTTGCAAACAAGAGCTTTCGAAAATGCAATGTTTGTTGTTTCTGCGAATAGCATATCCGGAAATCAGTTAACACCAACAGCAATAATAGATCCCAATGGAAGAGTCATCGGGATTGCATCACGAAGAGAAGAGGAACTGCTGGTGTTTGATTACGAAGAACCTCCATACCAATTTGGCAGACAGGGGAGAATGGAGCATTCAAAGTACTTGTGCAACATCAAGCAAAGCCAACAATGAACGTACTTGCCACGTCGTAACACGGCAAATGTTAACAGCTTCTTGTTCCTCCAAAATACTACTACAGTAAAATCACCCTCATGCGCATACCCAAAACTGAAAAAATATTCAAGAAGGCCCTGATCGGCCTTTTCTCTGCCTTCCTGCCAGACGTGCTTTATTCCCCGGACCAGGTGGACCTTGGTTCGGTCAAAAGCATCCTGGTGATCCGGCAGCACGACCAGCTGGGCGACCTGATACTTACCACCCCGGTCTACCGGGCCTTAAGGCAAAGATTCCCCCAAGCCAAAATAACCGTTTTGGCCCGCTATTATACCAACTCCGTCCTGCAGAACAACCCCAATATCGACCAGGTGCTGGTCTATCCGGAAAAGCTTAAACTGGCCACGCCCCAAAGGCTGTTCCAGCTGTTCCATGGCCTGCGGCAGGCCTACGACCTGTGCATCGTCCTGAATACGGTTTCCCACTCGCTTTCCAGCGATGTACTTTGCCTGCTGTCCGGGGCTCGCTACCGGCTGGGGACGGCGGAAATGCCGTTCTATGATTTCCGGCCCAACCTGTTTTACAATGTGCTGTCTGCTCCGTCAGTTTCGCCCATTCACGAAACAAAACGCAGCCTTTTGATCCTAGAGCACCTGGGGATCACCACCGGCGACCTGTCGGAAGAGGTCTGCCTGACTCCGGAGGAGAAGGAGCAGGGCCAGAAGGTGCTGTGGGACCACCACCTGGTTCCGGAGAAGACCATCGGCCTGAACCTGGGCGCCTACAACACGCCGAACCGGTGGCCTTACCAGAAGTACGCGGCCCTGGCCGACTGGCTGGCCGGAGAACTGGGATTCCAGGTGGCCGTGTTCTGGGGGCCGCGCGAGGACGACCTGGGCGAGCGGTTCCTGGGGGCGGTCAACGCCAAGGTGACACCCCTGCCCGGCCTGGACATCCGGCAGCTGGCCGGGGTCATCAGCCAGCTGCGGCTGGTGGTGTGCAATAATACCGGCATCATGCATCTTTCGGCGGCGGTGGGCGCGCCCACCTTTGCCATCTTTGGCCTGTACGACCCCGAGCTGTGGCGGCCGTTGAACAAGGATTTCTATGGGGTCCGGGGATTGGACAAGACCTGCACTTCGGCCGAGTTGGAGGTGGTGCAGTCGGGGATAAAGAGGATGCTGGAGAGACAGAAATAAATGGGAAATGGCTAAGTGGGAGATGGGAAGTGAAACCAAGGGCAGTGGTTCCTATTTCCCATTTTTTTTGTTATTAACCAGGTCACTTAATTTGAAGCATAGCACTCTAAAGGAAACGAATTTATTTTATAAGGAAGCCAGGAAAGCAGGAATCAATCAGGGCTCCCACAGTTTAGTATTCATGGCTTCATGGATTCCTAATAAAAATGGTACTTATTTATTGCCCCCATTAATACTTCCTATTTGGGAACGGCCCAAACTTGTTGACAAAACCACCGTCCTCTGTTAAAATCAATATTGGGCCGGGCCCGATGGAAGTGATGTTTGCCAACCCCGCCAGGACCGGAAGGTAGCAACGGTAAGCACGACCTCTCCTTGTTATCGGATAAGCCTGGCCCATTTACTTAAACCCTAAAACCTAATATCGAAATCCTAAATAATATCCAAGCCACAAACCTCAAACAGTCGTTTTGAACTTTGGTAATTGATATTTGTTTAGAGTTTAGAGTTTAGACATTAGTAATTATTATAGATGCTGGTTTTTTATGTCGTATCTCGTCTTAGCCCGCAAGTGGCGGCCCCAGAATTTTGAACAGCTGATCGGCCAGCAGCACGTTACCACCACCTTGCGCAATGCCATCAGATCCAAGCGCATCGCCCACGCCTACCTGTTCTCCGGGGCCCGGGGGGTGGGCAAGACCTCGGCCGCCCGGGTGCTGGCCAAGGCGTTGAACTGCGCCGAAGGCCCCACCGAGACCCCCTGCAACAAGTGCCCCTCCTGCGTGGAGATCACCGGCTCCCGCAGCATCGACGTGCTGGAGATAGACGGAGCCTCCAACCGTGGCATCGACGAGATCCGCGACCTGAGGGAGAACGTCAAATACACCCCCACCCAGGGCAAGTACAAGATCTACATCATAGACGAAGTCCACATGCTGACCAAGGAGGCCTTCAACGCCCTGCTGAAGACGCTGGAGGAGCCCCCGGCCCATGCCATCTTCATCTTTGCCACCACCGAGATCCACAAGGTTCCCATCACCATCCTGTCCCGCTGCCAGCGCTTCGACTTCCGCAAGGTGGAGGTATCGGTAGTGGTGGATTACGTCAAAAGAATGCTGGAGGGCGAGGAGGTCCAGGCCACGGACGACTGCCTGTACCTGGTGGCCCAGAAATCAGAAGGCTCGATGCGCGACGCCATCAGCCTGCTGGACCAGCTGATCTCCTACGGCGGCCAGAAGCTGACGGCCGAGGACGCCCGGCAGGTGCTGGGCCTGGTGGACGAGGCCCTGTTCTTCAAGACCGTGGACCTGATCCGGAGCAGGGACCAGGCCGGCCTGCTGGAACTGGTGGAACAGGTTTCCTCCGGCGGCTACGACCTGCAGGAATTTGCCCTGGGTCTTTTGGCCCACTTCCGCAAGCTGATGGTGATAGCGGCCGGCCAGCCTGGCATAGCGCTGTCCGACGTCCCGGCCGATGCCCGGGAGAATTATCTGAAACAGGCCGGCGGGATCCAGGGCCGCGATCTGCTGCGGATGGTAAGGATACTGGTGGAAACAGAGACCACCATGAAGCGAAGCAGCCAGTCCCGGCTGGTGCTGGAAGCGGCCTGCTTAAGGCTTTCTGACCTGGACGAGACCGTCAAAATCGAGGAACTGATAAACGGTTTGGGAGGGGATAACGGCCCGGAACCAAACCCCAGGCCGGCGCAGAACAGCGGCAGGGATGAGGTAAAACCAACCGGCTTGAAAAGCGCGGCGGTTGCACCTCCCTTGGTCCGACAGCCCCCGGCTGCGGTCTATGCCGCCCCCCCGGTCAGGGAAGAGCTTAAAGCTGCGCCCGCGGTCTTGAACGGTGATTTTGAAAGCCTGTGGAAGGACCTGGTATCATCCATCAAAAACCGCAACATGCTTCTGGGGACCTGTCTGGAAGCGGCCAGGCCCGTGGGCATCAGCGACGGACGGCTGACAGTTATCTACGGCGCCAATTCCAAATTCTTCACCGATTCCCTGGAGAACAAGACCAACCAGACCATGCTGGACGAGGAAACTTTCCGCCTATGGGGCCAGAAGCTAAAGCTGTCCTGCCAGGTGTCACAGGAAACGGGGCCGGCGGCCGGCGGCCTGCCGGTGCGGGCCAGCCTAAAGGACGAGACCGACCGGCGCCGGAACCAGGCGCTGGGCTCGGCCAAGATCAAGGGCTTTTTGGACCAGGTGGAAGGCGAAGTTTTATAAAATCAAAAACAAAAAATCAAAGATAAAATATAAGAACGGATACGAGTTTCTATGGCTAAAGGAATGGGGGATATTTTAAAGCAGGCCCAGATGATGCAGTCCAAGATGGAAAGCAT
>JAURWH010000228.1 GCA_030655055.1 bacterium | reverse complement strand
GAGCCCAATGCCTACCTCCACATCGGCCACGCCAAAGCCATCTGGATAGACTACGGCATCGCCAAGGAATTCGGCGGGCTGTTCAACCTCCGCTTCGACGACACCAACCCGGCCAAGGAAGAGCAGGAGTTCGTGGACGCCATCATCGAGGACGTCAAATGGATCGGGGCCGAGTTCGGCGACCGGCTGTTCTTCGGCTCGGATTACTTTGAAAAGATGTATGACTGGGCGGTGGAACTGATCAAGAAGAACAAGGCCTACGTCTGCGACCTGAGCGCCGAGGAAGTAAGCAAGACACGGGGAAACCTTTCCGAGCCGGGAAAGAACAGCCCCAACCGCGACCGCACGGTTGAGGAGAATCTGGACCTGTTCAGCCGCATGAAGGCCGGAGAATTCCCCGACGGGGCCAAGACCCTGCGGGCCAAGATAGACATGGCCCACCCCAATCTGAACATGCGCGATCCGGTGATGTACCGCATCCTGCATCAGGAACACCACCGCCAGGGCGCCAAATGGAAGATCTATCCCATGTACGACTGGGCCCACGGCCTGGAGGATTCAATCGAGGGCATCACCCATTCCCTCTGCTCGCTGGAGTACGAGGATCACCGGCCGCTGTACGACTGGTTTTTGGACCAGCTGGGCATATATCATCCCCGGCAGATAGAATTTGCCCGGCTTAACATGAACTACACCGTGATGAGCAAGCGCAAGTTCATCGAGCTGGTCAGGGACGGCGTGGTGGAGGGCTTTGACGACCCCCGTCTGCCCACCCTGGCCGGATTGCGTCGCCGGGGCTACACTTCAGCTTCGATCAAGAATTTCTGCGACCGGATCGGCGTGGCCAAGCGCGACAGCCTGGTGGACATTGCCCTGCTGGAGCACTACATCCGGGAGGAGCTGAACAAGACCGCCCCCCGGGTGATGGCCGTGCTCAGGCCGTTGAAGGTTGTGATCGAAAACTATCCGGCGGGCCAAAGCGAGATGATAGAATGCGACAACAACCCCGAGGACGCCTCGGCCGGCAAGCGCCAGGTGCCCTTTGGCCGCGAGCTGTACATCGAGCAGGAGGATTTCATGGAAACCCCGTCCAAGGGTTTTTTCCGGCTCTCCCCCGGCAAGGAGGTGCGATTGAAGCACGCCTATTATATCAAATGTATAGAAGTGATAAAGGAGGATAAAGGTTCTATTTTAGAACTAAGATGCGAGTATGACCCGGCCACCAAGGGCGGCGACTCACCCGACGGCCGCAAGGTAAAAAGCACTTTGCACTGGGTCAGCGCCGCGGATGCGGTTTCCGGCGAAGTGCATTTGTACGACCAGCTCTTCACCGAGCTTACCCCTTCAACTGAAAGCCCGGTCAACCCCAACTCGCTGACCATACTGAAGGACTGCAAACTGGAGCCCAGCCTGAAGAACGCCATACCAGGCGAAAAGTTCCAGTTCCTGCGCCAGGGATATTTCTGCGTGGATTCAAAGAATTCCGCCAAGGACAAACCCGTCTTTAACCGCACGGTGGGCTTGAAGGACAGCTGGTCAAAAGAACAGAAGAAATAAACGGGATAATATTGCCACGACCTTTCGCTTATGCTACATATTTCCCTTCACTTGGGGGCCGTCCGCTTACACTTTAATATTTAGCCGCCACGAGTGCCAAAGCTTTAGCGGAGGCACTAGCTTCAGCGAAGGACTAAGGTAGTGGCAATGAAAAGATGGCAACCAGCCTTGCAAATCGTCCATATTTGTATTAGAATGGCTTATTGAGCCAACCCTTACAAAACAACGAAGGATACTTCCGTGAAAAAACCGACCAAGCCCGTTAAACCAGTCAAAACCGCCGGTACCGGCCGGGACGCCCTGCAAAAGGCCATCCAGTCGGAAAAGAGCGCCCTGGAGACATATCTTAAATTCGCCCGCCATACCGGGAACGTCTCCGGCAAGGACATGTTCCTGCGGCTCTGCCAGGAAGAACTGGGACACCTGAACATCCTGGAAAACGAACTGGACAAACTGATGACCGGGCAGAAATGGGTCAAGGCAAAATTCCAGCCTTCGGACATTGAGGAGATCCTGCCCCATCTGTCTTCGCCCAAGGACCTGGCTCCGGCCGGCCAGGGAAGCTCCGATGATCTTTCGGCTTTAAACCTGGCTTTGGAGATGGAGAAAAAGGCCTCCAACTTCTACAAGCGCGAAGGCCAAAAGGCCGTGGACAAGAACGCCCAGGCCATGTACGCCCGGCTGGCCGAAATGGAAGAGGCCCACTACAACCTGATCCAGGCCGAGCTGGACCACATCAAGGACGTGGGCTTTTGGTTCGGGATCCAGGAGTTCACTTTGGAATCCAACGAATAAAAACGTAACCATTCAGCCACAAAAAGCACATAGGGCACAAAACAGTTAATTCTTGATTTAAACACCGTTACTGGAGACGGGGGCTTCATTAATTATACTCCATAGAAATATTTTGTGTTTTTGTGCTTTATGTGGCCAATATAATAGTCCGCCTTGTTCTAAACAAGTGACTGGATAATTACCAACAAACAGAAATCAAGATACAAAAGGAGAAATTGTCATGGATGATTTTTCCCGATCCCTGGTGGAGGCCATGCAGTTTGAGAACGACGGCTATCATCACTACACCACTGCGGCCCAGCGCACCGAGGACCCCAAGGCCAAACAGATGTTCGGCCAGCTGGCCGAGGACGAGCTGTCGCATCACAAGACCCTGGAGCTGATGTTCGCCGATCACCAGAAACAGGGAAGCCTGAAGCTGAAGCCCCCCCGGATCAAGTCCAAGGTGGACCCGGCCCAGGAAAGCCCCATCTTCAGCCCCGAGTTCAAGGAACGGGTGGGCGACAAGCACTACGAGATGTCGGCCCTGTCCATCGGGATACTGCTGGAGCAGAATTCCATCGAGGGCTACAAGAATTACCGCCGCCAGGCCAAGGAGCTCAAGATCAAGCGCCTGTTCAATGCCTTGATCCGCTGGGAGGAAATGCATTTGGAGGCTTTGATAAAGCAGCAGCAGTTTTTGCAGACCTCCTACTGGGAGGCCAACCGCTTCGCGCCGTTTTAATAATTAGCTATCAGCCTGCGCCAAGAGAAACCCCCGGACTTTGGGAACAAAGTCCGGGGGTTTTCATATTGGTCAGAAATCTCTTAACTCAACCCCTCCCCCCTTCTCTTTGCTTCGACAAGCTCAGCACGAGCGCAAGAGAAGGGGCTGGGGATGAGTTCCCTGTGCCTTTTACTGAAATATCATCTTATAACTTAAACTCTTCGAACCTCTCCTTTTTGGCCCGGCAGATGGGACAGATGGGCGGGGCCTCGCTTCTGGCGCAGAGATACCCGCAGACCGTGCATCTCCAGACCTTGACATCTTTTGCATCTCCGGCCATGGTATTTTGAACCTCTTCCGCCTTTACAACCTTTTGAACTTTGTCAATAGGCCTTCTCTCCGGTATAGGCTCCGGCGGAGATCCCCGGTCCAGATACTCCTGGTTGACATACAGCGCGCAGTAACAGCGACCGTGTTCTTTCAGATCGGCGTCCCGGTACTGGCAGGGGCACACTATGTCCAGATCGGCGTTGCGGTCGCCCGAAGCCCTGCGGCAGGGGCAGTTCCAGTACCCCAGCCGCTCTTCATTGGCGGCGATGCCCTCGATGATGCCTTCCCGGATCTCCCGGTCCGGGTTCAGGGTGTAGCCCTCTTTTTGGGCCAGCGCCAGGATCTCGGCCTCGATCTCGCCAGCCGTCCTCATGCCAATACCTTCTTGATCTCCGGCTCTTTCAGACCCACTATCACTTTTTTGTTATCTATCACCATGGTGGGAAAAGTGCATCCGGGATTGAATTCCCTGACCTGGTCCATGACCTCCTGCTCGTCCTTGCCGGCCAGCAGGTCCACAAAGACATAGCGGTAATGCACATCCAGGTCGTCCAGCAATTCCTTGGTCTTCTTGCACCAGATGCAGGTGGACAGGGCGTAAAGCACCACCTGGTGCTTCTTATTGTTCCCCGGAACCTCGGTCATTTTAGCCATAACTCCCCTTATTTGAATTGCGGTTGGGAATTCGGTCTCTTTTCAATTATAGCCGCTATTTCCCCGAAGTCAAGACCAGCAGGCCTGATGATTTTTTGCTGTGCTTGGAAAGCCGGGGCTTGTCCTGATGATAGGCCAGGATGTACGGCAGCTCCCCGGCGCTGTTGATGGTCTTTCCGTTGGAAAGTGACAACGGCAGGCAGAACTCCATTGTGGTATGCCCGTCAACGATCCCGGACCTGGCCGCGATAAGTCTTGGTTTTTCGGCCCTGGCATGCCGGAAAAAGGCCTTGCCCAGGTGCTCTTCGGCCGCCCAAGCCCCTTCCCCTGTCTGATATGCGATTATCATTACCGCCCCGTTCATCCCGCCTGAACCCAAGCCGATCGACAGCCAGCCCTGTCCAGGGCTTTGCAGGGCGCAGTACAGGTTGGCGCTGTCGGCCTGCCAGTGCACGGTGATGCCGGTCTTGGCATCGGTGAAAGAGGACTGGTATTCCCCCTTGGCGATCACTCCGTCTACCTTCGCCTCTGATCGGGCAACCACCGGGATCTTCTGAACCTCTTTCTTGCCGGCAAACAATAACCCCGGCACCAGCAGCAACAGCAATAATGCTTTGATGTTCTTCATCTTTCCTCCTAATAATAATTTGGAGTAACTGCTTTTAGTTGATACTCCGGTGAAATCATGTAAATCCCTGGTAAGTAAATCGGGCCTTCAGACATTTGTCCGAAAGCCCGTATAGATCATCTTATTTTTTCGCGGTATCGGCCGGAGCTGCCGTCTCCGGTTCTCCCTGTCCTTCCTGCTCCGCCCTGCCCAGGACCAGCATCCCTGCGGACTTGCGGCTGGGCCGGCCCTTGAACGAGGTCTTGCTCTTGTGATAGGCCAGCACATACGGCATCGGCTGTCCCGGTACTATGGCCTGGCCGTTGGAAAGGGCCAGGGGCATGGAGAATTCCACAATCATCCCGGAGTTGGTCTTGGCGGTCTTAAAGTCCACCAGCTTCGGCTTTTCTATGGCCTTGTGGGTGGAGACCCAGCTGCCTATGTGCTCGTCCACCCGGCGGCCGGAAGGGTCGTGGTAGGCGATGATCATGGCGCTGCCCCGGATCTTATGCTCGCCAAAGGAGATGGCAGCCCAGCCTTTGTGCGGGCTTTCCAGCGCCACATAGAGCAGTTTCCCGTCCGACACCCAGCTGACCCCGATGCCGGTGTAGGAATCGGTGAAGTGGGTGGGATACTCGCCATCGGTGACCCTGCCGTCAATTATCACGTCAACTGTTTTAAGGTTGACGATGCCGTGGGGTTTCTGGGCGAAGGCGGAAACGGCAAGAAGAACCAGCACTGCTGCCACTAATATTTTCTTCATGATTGTCTCCTCGTATATATTGTTAGTTTTGAGGCCGATCAAATGCTCCGCAATAATGATGCAAATCAGCGTCCCGATAAATATCTATGTTTCAACCTCTGGGATGGAACTGCCTGTGCACTTCCTTCAAATACTCCCGGTCCACATGGGTGTAGATCTGGGTGGT
>JAURWH010000227.1 GCA_030655055.1 bacterium | reverse complement strand
CAGACCACAGTGGTTTGCGGCTGGTGGATGTCGGCCGGGCGGATGGCCTCCCTGACCTGTTCCGCCGTCATGATCCCTCCCGGGCCGTTGATGGTATGGAACTGCAGGCCGGACATCACCGCCGCCCCGGCCACTTCGTAGCGGAAGATGTGGGACTCGTGATCCAGTATCACTTCGTCCCCGGGCTGAGCCAGGGTCTTGAGTGCGATCTGGTTTCCCATGGTGCCGGTGGGCACGAACAACCCGGCCTGCTTGCCCAGCAGTTTGGCGGTCTCGCTTTGCAACTTATTGACCGTGGGGTCGTCGCCGAAGACGTCGTCGCCTAGCGGAGCGCTGAACATGGCCTGCTTCATGGCGGTGGATGGTTTTGTGACCGTGTCGGAGCGGAGGTCTATGATATTCATTGGAATTTGTGATTAAATGGTTGGTATAGAGCGTTAGTTTTTGTTGAAATGATACCCGAATTTAAGTGAAAAGATAATGGGGACTTTCCACTCTGTAAATGCATTGCTTGTTGCAATCTCTATGGAAGTTGTATATCCGTTTTTTGATATGTTGTTTAACCCGATTGGTACATATACATAATAATGTGTTTTTGGTTTTGATACATTCCATCCAACATCGTAGAATGCGCTTGTCCCCGGCAGAGGCGGATATGCTGTTGCTAAAACCCCGATGTACAGTGTTACATTCTTTTTGGTGTTTCCCTTAAAATGGAATTTGGGGCCGGCATAATATCCCCAAACACCTCCGCCGGCTTCAACGTTCAATACGGGCAAAACAAAATAATCCAAAGAGACCGAAGCGAATAATGCTGGGCCGCCCAAATTCAAACTTAAACCCACCGGCCTTTTAATCCTCGGGTTTTCTTTCCCGCCTTTGGGGATCTCTTGCGAAGATAGGCTTGCAGCCAATGATAGCGAGGCTATCAGGAATAATGTTCTTTTCATGATGCTTTTATGACACTCATTATTTCCCCCGCCGCACGCTTGGCCGCCCCCGGCGCTCCCAGTATATCCCGGATCTTGGCCAGCTCCGCCGTCACCACCTGACGCGGACGGCCCTCGGCCAGCAGCACCTGGGCCATCAGGAAGATCGCACCGGGCCGGGCCTCGCCCTGCAGGAACTCCGGCACCACCCTCTTTCCGGCCACCAGGTTCACCAGGCCTATGTCTGGCACTTTGATCAGCCGGCGGCCGATGAAGTAGGTCAGGGCTGAGGTCTTGTAGATGATGATCATGGGCGTCCCGGCGATCCCGGCCTCCAAAGTGGCGGTGCCCGAGGCCACCAGCAGCAGCCGGGAATGGGCCATCAGGTCGTAGGCCGGCCCTTCTATCAGGGCCGCATCCAGGCCGGAGACCGCGATCATGTCCTCGATCCGTTCCCGGTCCATGCCCGGGGCCAGGCCCAGGGCGAACTGCAGGGCGGGATCTTTTTCTTTGAGCATCCTTGCGGTCTGCAGCATCACCGGCAGGATCAGTTCTATCTCCTGCTTGCGGCTGCCCGGCAGCAGGCCCAGCAACGGTCGCTCGAGGTTCAGCCCATTGTCCTTGTGGAACTGCTCCCGGCTCTGCCCGGGCCGGACCTCGTCCATTGATGGATTGCCCACATAAAGGGCGTTAATCCGGCGGCCCCGGTAAAACTCCTCTTCAAAGGGAAGGATGCAGAGCATCTTGTCCACCAGCTTGCGGATCTTGCGCACCCTGCCCCGCCCCCAGGCCCAGACCTTGGGCGAGATGAAATAGACCACCGGGATACCGGCTTTTTTCGCCCTCCGGGCAAACCGCAGGTTGAACCCGGGATAGTCTATCAGCACCACCGCATCCGGTTTCCGGGCATACAGCTCGCCCTCCAGTTTCTTGGTCACCGAACGGATGAACGGCAGATGGCCGATCACCTCGGCCAGGCCCATGAAGGAAAGCTCGCTTACATGGTAAAAAAGCTCCATCCCTTCCGCCTGCATCCGGTCGCCCCCGATCCCGGATATTTCCAGGCCCGGATCCAGCGCCTTCAGCTCCCTTACCAGCTGGCCGCCGTGGAGGTCTCCGGAGGTTTCTCCGGCTATGATCATCAGCTTGGACATAGTTTATAGTATAGCAATTATTCTTTGTTTTATCAATAAAAAATGCTGGGCTTAAGGATATATTTATTCTCCTGTTATTTGGGCTGGATTTTGTTGACTTATTTGCGGCCTGAGTGATATAATAAAAGGTTAAATATTTTTCATTCAATAACATGTCCTTCTACAATAAATCCAGGGAACTGGCCATTTCCCAGCTCGGCTCGGACCGCTATTCCGGCCTTTCGGAAGCCCGGGCGGCAGAGCTTTTGGTCCAATACGGGCCCAACAAGCTGAGCGAGGGCAGGCGGACCGGGCCGCTGAAGATATTCTTTGACCAGTTCAAGAACATCATGGTGGGAGTGCTGCTGGCCGCCGCCGTGGTCTCCGGCCTGACCCACGACCTGACTGATTCCTTCGTGATCCTGGCCATAGCCCTGATCAACGCCGTCATCGGGTTTTTGCAGGAATACAAAGCCGACCAGGCCATGGCCGCCCTTAAAAAACTCTCCCAGCCGCTGGCCAAGGTGGTGCGCGGGGGAAAGGTGATGGAGATCCCCTCGGAGAATCTGGTGCCGGGCGATGTGATCCTGCTGGAGGCCGGGGCCCGCATCCCGGCCGATGCCCGCATCCTGGAGGCGGCCTCGCTTAAGATCGAGGAGTCATCGCTGACCGGGGAGTCCCTGCCCTCGGAAAAGTCCTTCCGGGAAATTGACCGGGAGGTCTCCCTGGCCGATCAGACCAACATGGCCTTTTTGGGCACCATCTGCGTTTACGGCCGGGGCAAGGCCGTGGTCACGGCCACCGGGATGAGCACCGAGCTGGGCAAAATCGCCCGGTCCATCCAGAGTTTAAAGGACGGGGAGACCCCGCTCCAGAAAAGGCTGGCAGGGCTGGCCAAGGTGCTGGCCCTGGCCACGGTGGCGCTTTGCGCGGTGATCTTCGCGGCCGGATGGATGCACGGCATCCCTGTCCCGGTCATGCTGCTGACGGCCATCTCCCTGGCGGTGGCGGCCATCCCCGAAAGCCTGCCGGCGGTGATCACCATCGTCCTTTCGATGGGCGTCCAAATGATGGTCAAAAAGAACGCCCTGGTCAAGAAGCTGCCGGCGGTGGAGACCCTGGGCTCGGTCTCCGTAATCTGCTCCGACAAGACCGGGACCCTGACCCAGAACCAGATGACGGTCAAGCAGATCTTCTGCGGGGGGAAGGAATACGGGGTCAGCGGAAGCGGCTACCGGCCGGAGGGAGACATTCTCTCCGAGGACGGCCAAAAGGCCCAGGGTGAGCTGTTCCGGCTGATGATGGAGGCCGCCTGCCTCTGCAACGACGCCACCCTGTTCCAGGAGAAGGCCGACGGCTCGGACAGCTGGCGGATCACCGGCGACCCCACCGAGGGGGCCCTGCTGACCATGGCCGCCAAGGCCGGCCTGTGGCCCGAGGCTCTGGAGAAGGACCTTCCCCGGGCGGCCGAACTGCCCTTTGACTCCGACCGCAAGATGATGACCACCATCCACCGGCGGGAAGACGGCAAGTATGTCTGCTTTGTCAAGGGGGCCCTGGACCATCTGGAACACCGGTGCCTGGACTTTACCCCGGAAGCCGGCGGGATCAACAAGACCCTGGCCGACGGCGGCCACCGGGTGCTGGCCTTTGGTTACAAGACAATTGATGTTCTGCCCGAAAACCTTTCCCCGGCTGAGATCGAAGCCGGCCTGCAGTTCCTGGGTCTGGCGGCCATGATCGATCCGCCCCGGGAAGAGGTTAAGGCCGCGGTGGAGCTGTGCCGCAGCGCCGGGATCCGCCCGGTGATGATCACCGGCGACCATCCGGCCACCGCGCTGGCCATTGCCCGGGAACTGGGCATCTACCGCGAGGGAGACCTTACCCTGACCGGCCTGGAGCTGAAGAGGCTGACGGTGGAAGAGCTGGCCGACCGGATAGACCGCATCTCGCTTTTTGCCCGGGTCTCCCCCGAGGACAAGATCAAGATCGTGCAGGCCCTGCAGCAAAGGGGGCAGATAGTGGCCATGACCGGGGACGGGGTCAACGACGCCCCGGCCCTTAAGGGGGCCGACATCGGCCTGGCCATGGGGATCACCGGCACCGATGTTTCCAAGGAAGCCTCCGACATGATCCTGCTGGACGACAATTTCGCCACCATCGTGGCGGCGGTGTCCGAGGGCCGGCGGATCTACGACAACATCCGCAAGTTCGTGCGCTATATGCTGGGCACCAACCTGGGCGAGGTGCTGACCATGTTCGGGGGGATCATGCTGAACATGCCCCTGCCTCTTTTGCCCCTCCAGATCCTGTGGATCAACCTGGTGACCGATTCCCTGCCGGCCCTGGCCCTGAGCCGGGAGCCGGCCGAGCCGGACATAATGCAACGCCCGCCCCGGCCGCCCAAGGAGAACCTTTTTGCCGGAGGGCTTTGGCAGCAGGTGGTCTTCTCGGGGACGCTGATGGCGGCCGGCTGCCTGTGGATGTTCCGCTGGGCCATCGGGGAGCACCTGGCCATGGGCCACTCGGAGCAGATGTCCCAGACCATCGCCCGGACCATGGTCTTCATGACCATGTCCTTTTACCAGCTTTTCAACGCGCTGGCCATCCGCTCCGACCGGCGGTCGTTCTTTGCCCTTAAGCCTTCGGGCAACCCCTATCTCTACGGAGCGGTGCTGATCACCGGCCTGCTGCAGCTGGCGGCGGTCTATGTCCCGTTCCTCCAGCCGGTATTCAAGACGGCCTTCGTCCGGGGGGTTGACCTGGCGGTCTGCCTGGCAGTCTCGTCATCGATCTTGCTGGCGGTAGAACTGGAAAAACTCCTTAAACGAAGGAAATAGTCCGGCCCGCTGATCTCTCAATTAACTTAGTGAATTGGCATCCTGTAAAAGACGGTATATTCTGGCGGCCTAATTTAATTTTTCCTGTTTTCCTGCCTGCCCGCCGTAGCTTTAGCAAAGGCGGGGCTTCCTAATAAATTACCTGTTTGGGAATGAAAGAACTCTTTAAACTAAAAAAATACCTGGCCCGCCACAAATGGGCCCTGGCGGCCGGTTTCACCAGCCTGATCGCGGTGGACCTGCTGCAGCTGCTGATCCCCCTGGTGGTGCGGCAGGCGGTGGACAGCCTGGCCCTGGGCGCCGTGGACCCCAAAAAGCTTTTGGTCTACGGGGCCTGGGTGGCGGGCATTGCCCTGGCCATCGGTCTGGGGCGTTTCTTCTGGCGCTATTATTTGATAGGCACCGCCCGCAGGGTGGAGCAGAAACTGCGGGAGGAGCTTTTCTCCCACCTCTGCACTTTGGACTTCGTCTATTTCGATTCCACCAAGACCGGCGACCTGATGGCCCACGCCACCAACGACATCAACGCGGTGCGGATGGCCCTGGGCTTCGGCTCGGTGATCCTGACCGACATCGTGGTGCTGGGCCTGGCCGCCCTGTTCCTGATGTTCCGGCTTTCGCCCCGGCTTTCCCTTTACGCCCTGGTGCCCCTGCCGTTCTTAAGCCTGATCGTGGCCCTGTTCGGGCGGATGATCCGCCGCCGGTTCGAGGTGGTGCAGAAGTCCTTCTCCGGGCTGACCGAGGCGGTGCGGGAGAACATCTCGGGCATCAAGGTGGTCAAGCTTTTCGTCCAGGAGCAATCGGAGAATGTCCGGTTCGATGCCACCAGCCGGGACTACCTTGACAAGAACATAAGCCTGGTCTGGATCTGGGGGGCTTTCTTTCCCCTGATAACCCTGGTGGCCTCCTTCTCACAGGGCATCGCCCTCTGGTGGGGCGGGCAGCTGGCCGTCTCCGGACGGATCTCCCTGGGGGACTTCGTGGCCTTCATGGCCTATCTGGGGATATTGATCTGGCCCATGATCGCCATCGGGCGGGCCATCGACATCTTTCAGCGGGGCGCGGCCTCCCAGGGGCGTCTCAACCGGATACTGGAGACCCGGCCCCAGATCAAGGACCACCCCGGAGCGGCCAAATTGGGGAGATCCCATGGGGCCATTGCCTTCAAAAACCTGACCTACTACCATCAGGACCAGTCCCGTCCGGCCCTGCAGGACATCAGCTTTGAGCTTAAGGACAGAAAGATGCTGGGCATCACCGGCACCATCGGTTCGGGCAAAAGCACTTTGGCCCACCTGCTGATGCGGTTGTATGACTACCGGCAGGGACGGATACTTTTGGACGGCCGGGAGATCACCGGATACACCGTGGATTCCCTGCGGGAGCAGTTCGCCTTTGTGCCCCAGGACAGCTTCCTGTTCTCCGACAGCATCGAGGAGAACATCTCCTTTGGGCGCTGGCCCCTGCCCGAACACGACCAGTTGGAGAGGGTGGCCCGTCTGGCCTCCGTTCACCAGGAGATCCTGGGGCTGCCCAAGGGTTATCAGACCGTGATCGGCGAGCGGGGGGTCACTTTGTCCGGCGGCCAGAAGCAGCGGCTGGCCCTGGCCCGGGCCCTGCTGCTGGACAAGCCCATCCTGATCTTGGACGACGCCCTGTCGGCGGTGGACGCAGACACCGAGCGCAGGATCCTGGACAGCCTGAGATCCGAACTGGAACAGCGCACCTCCATCGTCATCTCCCACCGCATCTTCGCCATCATGGACGCCGACCTGATACTGGTGATGGACCAGGGCCGGATAGTGGAGCAAGGAAAACACCAGGAACTGTTGGACCGCCGGGGCAAGTATTTCGAGATGCACCAACTGCAGCAGCTGGAACGGGAGCTGGAGAAGGCCTGACCGGCTTCGTTGTTGGTTAATCGTTATTTGTAAAACAGGGAAAATTGATGGACAAGCCCTTTTGGGAAAGATCCTGTAAGAACACTGAGGCCTCGACCTTTGGGAGCCCCAGCCTGGAGATCTATGAGATCTCAAATTCACTGCCCAAGGGATCGAAGATCCTTGAT
>JAURWH010000226.1 GCA_030655055.1 bacterium | reverse complement strand
TAACCTTATGCCTTTAAAGCAATAGGGGCAACGGCCAAAGTTGATTTTAACACTTGACAAATATATATTTTTTAGATATACTTACTATCTTTACTGGAAAACCAGCCCTTGAATATATAACAGCTTTGGGGGCTTATAATTAGCTAATTCAGGAGGACCAAAGATTTCTATGAAGACCTATGTAGCCAAAAAGGGCGAACTGGAGCAAAAATGGTTTCTGGTCGATGCCAGCGGGATCCCGCTGGGACGGCTGGCCTCCAAGGTGGCCCATGTGCTGCGGGGAAAGGGCAAGCCGCAATATACCCCCAACCTGGACTGTGGCGATCACGTGGTGATCGTCAATGCGGCCAAGGTGCGGCTGACCGGAAACAAACTGCAGAACAAGACGCTTAAGCGCCACAGCGGCTTTCAAGGCGGCCTGCGGACCGACAAGTACCAGGACCTGATGGTCCAGCGGCCGGAGAAGGTGATAGAGCTGGCGGTCAAGGGCATGCTTCCCAAGACCACCCTGGCCCGCTCCAACTTCAGCAAACTGCACGTCTACGCCGGGGGCGAGCATCCCCACGCCGCCCAGGGCCCCAAGGCAGTGACCCTGTAATCTCATTCCGATAAAATTCTTATACCCCATAAAATATTAGGAGGATCAATGGACCAGGCTGTTTACAAAGCAACCGGAAGACGCAAGCGTTCAGTGGCCCAGGTTAAAATGGTTCCCGGCCAGGGGAAGATCACCATCAACGAGCGGACCTGCGAGGATTACCTCTGCCGGCCCACCCTGGTGATGCAGGTCAAGCGGCCCTTTGAACTGACCGCCACCGTGGGCAAGTACGACATCACCGCCAAGGTGGACGGCGGCGGGATCGCCGGCCAGGCCGGAGCCCTTACTTTGGGCATCTCCCGGGCCCTGCTGCTGGCCTCCCAGGAAATGCGGCCGTCGCTGAAATCCAACGGCCTGCTGACCCGCGATCCCCGGGAAAAAGAGCGCAAGAAATACGGGCAGAAAAAGGCCCGCAAGCGCTTCCAGTTCTCCAAGCGTTAATATCAACGAGCTTACAGCTTTAAGCCTAAGGCTGTAAGCTTTATCACACACGTCCGATCAAATCCCCGGGCGGGGGTGTCACCGGCGGCCTTTGGCGGCAGGTGATCCTGTCCGGTTTCGGGCGGAGGAACAACCAACAAAAAATCAGGAGGATCTTTACTTGGCCAATTACACCATCAAAGACCTGCTGGAGGCCGGAGTCCATTTCGGCCACCAGGCTCCCCGCTGGAACCCCAAGATGAAGAAGTTCATCTTTGACCAGCGCGACGGGATCCACATCATCGACCTCCAGAAGACCATGAAATGCCTGGAGACATCCTTGAACGTCATCCGCAAACGGGCCGAGCAGGGCGACGAATTCATGTTCGTGGGCACCAAGAAGCAGGCGGTGGATGTCATCAAGGAAGAGGCGGTGCGCTGCCAGATGCACTATGTGGCGGAACGCTGGCTGGGCGGACTGCTGACCAATTTCGCCACCATCCAGAAAAGCATCCGCCGGTTGAAGGACCTGGACAAACTGTCGGAAGCCAATTTTGCCGGATATACCAAAAAGGAGATCCTGGGCCTGGAACGGGAGCAGAAGAAGCTGGAGACCGTGCTCTGCGGCGTCAAGGACATGCACCGGTTGCCGGGCGTGGTTTTTGTGGTGGACTGCAAAAAGGAAAAGCTGGCCATCGCCGAGGCCACCAGGCTGGAAGTGCCGGTGGTGGCCATGGTGGACACCAACGTTGACCCCGACGGCATCACCTATCCCATCCCGGCCAACGACGACGCCCTGCGCTCCATCAAGCTGATCACCGCCCTGGTGGCCGACGCCATCATCGATGGGCGGGCCAGGTTCCAGAAGGAGCAGGAGGCCCATCACCAGTCGGCCGCCGAAGGCAAGGAAGTTCCCGGCGGAGCGGCCGCCCCCAAGCGGCATCTTTCGGACCGCCGTCCCCCCAGGCCCCAGACCGGCCGGAGCAATGACGGCCGGGGCGGTGACAACCGGGGCTCGGGCCCCCGCCGCGACGGACAGGCTTCCCAGGGCCGCAGCTCAAGCGGACCCCGGCCGGCGGCTCATGCCGCCCCCAGGCCGGCCGCCCACGCCGCACCCAAGGCCGAAGTGAAGACCGAAGAAAAGAAATAACCAACAAATCACCAATTTCACAATTTTTTAGTCTGGATATAAAATGTCCTTTACTGCCGAAGACGTAAAAAAACTCAGGGAAAAGACCGGGGTCGGGATGATGGTCTGCAAGGAGGCCCTTACCTCCGCCAATGGAAACGTGGATGAGGCCGTGGAATACCTGCGCAAAAAAGGTTTGGCCATGGCCGAAAAGAAAGCCGGCCGGGCCACCGCCGACGGGTTGATCGGGATCGAGATCGCCCCCGACGGGAAGACCGCGGTGATGATAGAAGTGAACTGCGAGACCGATTTCGTGGCCAAGACCGAGCAGTTCAAAGAGATGGTCAAAGGCCTTGGCCAATGGGCGCTGGGGCAGAACAAGGGATCGCTGACCGCCGCCGACCTGGCCCCGGAGCAGCTGGAACAGGTGAAACTGACGGTGGCCAAGGTGGGCGAGAACTGCCAGTTCAAGCGGGGCGAGAAGATCCACAGCCAATCGGGCCTGGTGGAAGGCTACCTGCACCTGGGCAGCAAGCTGGGGGTGCTGGTGGAACTGGACGGCGGCAACTCTCCGGAGATCAAGGCCCTGGCCCGGGATCTGGCCATGCAGGTGGCGGCCTCGTCTCCCCAGTGGCTTTCCCGCAAGCAGGTTCCGGCCGAGGTGCTGGAAAAGGAAAAGGCCATTTATCAGGAGCAGGTGCGGGGCGCCGGCAAGCCGGAGAACGTGGTGGAAAAGATCGTGACCGGCAAGATAGAAAAATTCTACTCCGAGGTCTGCCTGGTGGAACAGGCCTATGTCAAGGATCCCCAGAAGACCGTGGAGGCCATGGTCAAGGAAACCGCCGCCAAGTCCGGGGCGGCCCTGGAAGTCAAGCGTTTTGTCCGTTTCCGCCTGGGCGAGTAACGACAAAAGACCAGACAGGATTTACATGATTACCCGGATTTTTACAGAAAAATTACCAATCCGGTCGAAGCCTGAAACAAATTTTTCCCCTGGCGTGTTTCCTGCCCCATTTGATGTTCTACCACTCATAACAAGGGGGACCGAAGTTGGAAAAGGCTCCTAAATATCAAAGGATCTTACTGAAACTTTCCGGAGAGACCCTGGGCGGCGCGGCCGGCCAGGGTCTGGACATTCCCTCGGTGGAACGGATAGCCGGGGAGGTCCTTTCGGTAAGGGAGCTGGGAATATCGGTGGGCGTGGTCATAGGGGGCGGCAACCTGATGCGGGGCGGATGCCTGAAGAACGACAGCATCCCCCGGGTGACCGCCGACAACATCGGGATGCTGGGAACCGTCATCAATTCGCTGGCCCTGCAGAGCATGCTGGAGCATCTGGGATGCCAGACCAGGGTGATGACCGCCGTGGACATGCCCAAATTCGCCGAGCCTTTCATCCGGCGGAGGGCCCTGCGCCATTTGGACAAGGGCCGGGTGGTGATAATGGCGGCCGGCACCGGCAACCCCTACTTTTCCACCGACACCGCCGCCGCCCTGAGGGCGGTGGAGATCGGGGCCCAGGCCATATTCAAGGGCACCAAGGTGGACGGAGTTTACGACTGCGATCCCATGAAGAACAAGCAGGCCGTGCGCTATGATTCCCTGAGCTACGAAAAGGTGCTGGCCGACCAGTTGAAGGTGATGGATGCCACCGCGGTCTCGTTATGCCGGGAAAATTCCATGCCCATCATAGTATTCAATCTTAACCACCCCGGGACCCTTAAAAAGATATTAATGGGAGAAAACCTGGGAACAACAGTTAAGGAGTGATGATATGCTGCAGAAGGTTTATCAGGATCTGGGACACAAAATGGACAAGGCGGCCGAGGTCCTAAAGAACGAATTCTCCGGGATCCGCACCGGGCGTGCCAATCCGGCGCTGCTGGAAGGGATCAAAGTATTATGTTACGGCGCCCTGACCCCCCTGAACCAGGTGGCCGGGATCTCGGTGCCCGAATCCAGGCTGCTTCTGATCCAGCCCTGGGACAAAAGCGTGCTGGGCGAGATCGAAAAGGCCATCCTCAAGTCGGACCTGGGCCTGACCCCGGCCAACGACGGCAAGGTGATCCGGCTGCCCATTCCCACTTTGACCGAGGAACGGCGCCACGACCTGGTGAAGGTGGTCAAAAAGATGGCCGAGGAAAGCAAGGTGGCCATCCGCAACATCCGCCGGGAGTCCAACGAAGAGATCAAGAAACTGGAAAAGGACAAGCACATCTCGGAGGACGAGAGCAAGACTGCCCACGACAAGGTGCAGGAGATGACCGACAAGCACATCGCCCAGCTGGAGGAGCTGCTGAAGAAAAAAGAAAAAGAAATCATGGAAGTATAAGACAGCGCAAACGAGGAGAACAAGCAAAATGCCTTTTGTGATCAGCGACGAGTGCGTAGCCTGTGGCAGCTGCGTGGATTCCTGCCCCAACGGCGCCATAGTGGAAGGTGAGGACAAGTTTGAGATAACCGACGACTGTGTGGAGTGCGGAGCCTGCGTGGACGCCTGCCCGGTCAGCGCCATCAAGGAAACCTAAGTTATTTTAAGAGCTCCGGCCTTTGATTATTAAGGCGCTTCCCCTGGGGATCATGGCTTTGTCCGTTTGTTGAAAAGCCCGCTCCCTTTTAAAGCGGAGGCGCCTTAATGCATTGCAGGCTACTTGGGAATATTTATCCGCAGATTACCGCAGATTGAGCTTATAATCGTAATAATAATTTATGAAGATAACCATCGCAGGCACCACCCATCAGCTGAAGAGCCTTCCGGCGCATGTGGCGGTGATCATGGACGGCAACGGGCGCTGGGCCAGGAAACGCGGACTGCCGCGGCTGGCCGGCCACCGGGCCGGGATGAAGTCGGTCAAGACCATAGTCAACACCAGCGGCCAGACCGGCATCAAGTACCTGACGCTCTACGCCTTCTCGGTGGAGAACTGGCTGCGGCCAAAGCCTGAGGTCTCCGGGCTGATGAAGATCCTGCGGGAATATCTGGTCAAAGAAGTGGACGAGCTGGACGCCAAGGGGGTGAAGATAATCACCACCGGCCGCACCGCCGACCTGGAAACCAACGCCCGCAAGATACTGGAGGACTCCATCGCCCGCACCAGGAACAACAAGGGACTGGTGCTGAACCTGGCCCTTTCCTACGGCGGCCGGGCCGAACTGGTGGACGCGGTCAAAAAGATGTCCCACGACCTATTCGCCCATAAGGTGCAGGCCGAGAAGATAGACGAGAAGCTGTTCCAAAGATACCTGTATCATCCGGAGGTGCCGGACCCGGACCTGATCATCAGGACCTCGGGCGAGAGCCGGCTCTCCAACTTCCTGATCTGGCAGGCGGCCTATGCCGAGTATTATTTTACCGAAGTTTTGTGGCCGGATTTCGGGGAAGAGGACCTGTACCGGGCGCTGGTGGAGTACCAGCAGAGGGAGAGACGGTTCGGGAAGGTGTAGCTGAATTGATCTTCTTAACGGGCTAAAGGCTAAAAAACATGATATTTACCGTTAATAAATCGGGCTGATCTGGTTGCAGTCCGATTTTTTCTTTTTTCTCAATAAATCTCTTGCAAACAAGGGGTTATATATGGTATTTTTAAATGTTAAACCACTTAAAGGTATATAATGAAAAAAGCCATTTTTGCCCTGTTCCTGCTATTGTCCTTCGGCTCACTTTGGGCCGAAGATTCCAAAGACTTAAGCCTTAAGCACTGGGCCTACCCGGTACTGCAGCGGTTCGAGGCCAGGGGCTGGCTGGTGCTGCCGGCCACCCGGCCCTATAGCTACGGCCAGGTCGCCGCTGTATTGGGTAAAATGAAGGAGGTCATTTCCTCTAACCAGGTGACCCTTTCAACGGCTGACCAATACAACTGGGACAGGCTTTCCCAGGAGTTCCTGGCCGATTCCACAAAACCCCGGCTGGTGGAAAAGGACCTGTTATCCGTGGGCGACGAGAACCTGGCATTCAATGCCGACGGGGCGCTTTGGCCCAGGGACGAGATCAGTAATTTGGGCGCTCCCCGCTATTCGCTGACCGGACAGGTGGATTTCGGCGGCAGCATCAAGGGGACAATGATCTTTGATCAGAGGCTGTCTTTCCTGGTGGAAAAGGAGAACGCCAAGGTGGAGAAGACCTCAGCCACCCAGACCGCCTGGCGGGGCGGAAAGTTAGTGATAGACTGGTCGTATTTCCGGGTCAAGCTGCCCTGGCTCTACGTCACACTGGGCCGGCAGCAGCACTGGTGGGGGCCGGGCCGGGTGGGCACCCTGCTGGTCTCGGACAACGCTCCGGCCTTTGACGCATTGAACCTGAAAATTGATTATAAGCGGGTCGGCCTGGAATCCTTCGCCGGGATACTGGGCACCGAGCAGCAGCGCTTCTTTTCCGGGCACCGGGCCACCTTCAGATTGTTCAAAAGCCTGGACCTGGGAGCTTCCGAAGTGGTGATCTACAAGGCCAAGAACATAGACCCCGTATACATCAATCCCTTGCTTCCATTCTACGGCACCCAGTGGAACGAGCGGGAGGACGACAACGTGGTGTGGGCGGCCGATGCCGCCTGGAACGCCTTCAACGGGTGCAAGGTCTACGGAGAACTGCTGATGGACGATGTCCAGTACGAGCAGGATCCGCCGGCCCCCCAGAAGCTGGGCTTTCTGGCCGGGTTCCATCTGGCCGACCCGCTGGGCCTGCCCGATACCGATGTCAAGCTGGAATACGCCGGGAACCAGAAATGGGTCTACGGCCACCGCCGTTTCGCCAACCGCTATGCCGGCGGCGACAGCCTGAGCATCATCGGCCACTTTATAGGCACCGATGCCGACCTGTTCGATCTGAAGCTGGAACACAGATTACATCCCCGGTTCAACCTGGGTCTGGAGTACACGCTGGAACGGCACGGCCAGGGAAGTATCTCTGACAGCCTGATCTACGGGAACCAGATCATTTACGTTGACGGCGACCCCTTTACCACTGGGGGTGTTCTGGGCAGCGACACGGTAGCCTTAAGCACTGGTTTTTTGACCGGCACCATACAGAGGCGTGATCTGGGCGCGTTGTACTTCAGCTGGCAGCCATGGCATTGGATGGTCTTTGACGCCAAGTTCTGGCTGGCTTATACCAAAGATCCCGGCAACTTGCCGGGACTGGGGTTCAATGACCGGGGAGCGGAGATAAGTTTAAAGCTGGATTACTGATGACGTGTTCTTTTCTTTTTGTAACGCCAAAAAGCAAAGAACCAAAAGAAAAAGCTCGTCGCTTAAAACTCTCCGAGCGTTGCGCTTCTCGTTGCTGACGGGCTTGTCTGAACTCGGGCTTTGGTCAAGCCCTCAAACAGGCCAGACAAGCTTTTTCCGCCATCAACTGCGATGCTCACTGATCGTTTTAACGCGACAACCGGGGTTGGTACCTGATTATCGAAAAGTCTTTGGAGTAATCAGTTAAATAAAATCATTTGGAATCATGTTAATCCTTTCAAATAAAACGTGCTAAATAAGATAACCGCCGCCATAAAACTTTCCCGTCCCGGGAACGTGGCCATCACCGGACTTTCGGTGCTGGTGGGCACCTCGGGCTATGGGATCAGGGCGCATGCCTGGGACATCGTTCTGGCGGCAGTTTCGGCCATGCTGATAGCTTCCGGGGGCAACAGCCTCAACGATTATTACGATCTTGAGATCGACAAGGTCAACCGCCCCCAAAGGCCATTGCCATCCGGTTTACTTCAACCTATAACAGCAGTTTATCTGGGATCAGCTGAAATCATTTTGGGTCTGGCCCTGGCGTATTTCATCGGCATCAAACCTTTGGCGCTGGCCCTGGCGGTCTCCATCCTGCTATGGCTCTACGCCGCCCGGGGCAAAAGGATGGGGCTGGCCGGAAATCTGGCTGTGGCGCTGGTCTGCGGCCTGGCCTTTGTCTACGGCGGGCTGACAGTGGATAATATTGGGATCTCACTTTTCCCGGCCGGGTTCGCTTTTCTGATGCACCTGTCACGGGAGATCATCAAGGACGTTCAGGACCGGAGCGGGGACCTGTCGCAGGGCGCCAGGACCCTGCCCATAACCTGGGGGGCGGAGAGGTCACTTAAACTGGCGGCGGCGGTGCTGATGGTCCTGATAACCCTGACCCCGGTCCCTTATCTGCTGGGCATTTACAACATCCGTTACCTGCTGGCCGTGATCCTGGGAGTGGACCTGATGCTGGCCATGATGATCATGAAGCTTTTGACCGTTCCCCGGGACGAGGATCTGGCCCGGATAAGCTTTTTCATGAAGATAATGATGCTGGTGGGGATAATGGCCATCAGCCTGGGACTGTGACCGAAGGCAAAAATCAAAAGGCAGAAATCAAAATTAAATACATCACAATTGATCTAAGATTATGTCTATCTTCCAAGCATTGATACTGGGGTTGATCCAGGGGCTGACCGAGTTCCTGCCGGTGTCCAGTTCCGGGCACCTGGCCCTGGCCGAAAGACTGTTCGGATTGTCCGGCGACAATCTGAGGTTCGAGGTCTTCGTGCACCTGGGGACTCTGCTGGCGGTGCTGGTCTTCTTTCGCCTCAAGGTCTGGAAACTGATCAAGTCGGTCTTCACGGGACGGATGTATTACCAGAAGGGCTGGCACTTCACCGACGAGAATTTAAAACTCTCGTTGCTGCTGATCCTGGCCACCATCCCGGCGGCCTTCATCGGCTACAAGTTCGACGACGTCATTGAGCAGGCCTTTGCCAGCCCCATCGCGGTTTCGGCCTTTCTGCTGGTCACCGGGACCATCCTGTTTTTGACCCGCTTTGTAAAAAGCCACGAAGGGAAGATCAACTGGTGGCGGGCCCTGGTCATCGGCCTGGCCCAGGCGGTGGCCATACTGCCGGGAGTGTCGCGCTCGGGCAGCACCATTGCCGCCGGGATCTTCACCAGGATGAAACAGGAGAAGGCGGCCGAGTTCTCGTTCCTTTTGTCCATTCCCATCATTCTGGGGGCCGGGGTGGTCAAACTGAAGGACATGCTGGAGACCGGTCTGCCGTCCTCCGAGCTGCTGATGATTACAGTGGGGGCCATTGCCGCAGCATTATCAGGTTACTGGGCCATCAAGGTAATGCTGCATCTTGTCAAAAAAGGCCGGCTGGAATATTTTGCCTATTACTGCTGGGCGGCGGGACTGGCCGGACTGGTTTGGTTTGCATTAGTCAAATGAGTTATAATTTGTACTTTGTGTCTTTGTGCCACTTCGATAAACTCAGTGCACCGCTTTGTGGCTTAAATAATCTTACTGATCTTTACCAATGAAAAAACAAAAAACAAATCCACTAAAGATCGGGCTTCTGATAATAGCCGGCGCCCTTATCGCCGTGGCCATCACCGGGGCCTTTTACCGGACCAACGATCCCGAGCCGGCGGCCTGGCCGGCCACTCCCGGGATCCTTTGGGCCGTGATCCTGGCGGCGGTCTACGCGACCCTGATCTGGCGGACCGTCAGCCGGGAGAGCCGCCAGCGCTGGCAGCTGTGGACCCTGCTGCTGCTGACAGCCGTCACCGTCATGGCCGTGCAGCAAACCGGGGGCTTGAACTCACCCTGGTTGTTCACATACCTGCTTCTTACCCTGCTCTCTCTCTACCGGGCCGAGGAGAAATGGCAGTTCCTGGCCCCGGCCGTCCTGCTGCTGACCGAGGGCGGATCCGCTTGGTTCCACCAGATGATCCCGGGACCGGCCCTGTACCGGCTGGGCGGGCTGCTGCTGTTCCTGGCCTCGGCTTTTACAGTGGGCAGGCTTTTGCTGAAGCGCAGTTTTTCGCCGGCCCAAAACCAGGAGGATGAACCGGAGCGGGAGGCCGTGGCCCCATCGTCAGAACTAAAGCACGACTTGCAGTCCCTGGCCTCGCTGATGCACGCCAGCCTGGGCGCCAAGACGGCCGCCTTTTTCCGGCTGGACCCTTCGGCCAATTATCTTAAACTGGCGGCCTGCCGCAGCTACAGCGCCGAGATCATCAAGGAAGCGGCTCTGGACGCCCAGAAGGGCATTTTGGGCTGGGTGGTCAAGGAGAAACAGGCACTGCTCTATCCGGTGTTCTCAAAGGATTCCAAGGACCTGGGATACTACGCCAAGTCCGAGCCGCTCAAATCCCTTTTGGCCGTGCCCATCATCATGGAGAACCGGGTGGAGGGGATCGCGGTGGCCGACAGCGAGGAGGAGAACCATTTCAACGAATCCTCCAAGGCCCTGCTGGCGGGCTTCGCCGAGGAGGCGGCCCGGCTGATGATCCTGCACCAGAGCCATTCGGCCCTGGGACTGGAGGGGGAGCGGCTTAAGGAATGGAACCGCTACCTGGAACAGATGGCCAACCGGCTGAGGGTGGACGAGGTGATAGAGATCATGGGAAAACTGATCCCCGAGCTGGTGTCCTGCGAACACCTGGTTCTGCTGCAGGCGCCGGAGTCCGGCGATGTCTGCCGGGTGCTGCTGGCCGAGCCGGCCGCCGCCGGGTTCCCGGCCCCGGGGACGGAACTGGACATCTCCGGCACCTTATGCGAACAGGCTGTGCGCATCCTGGAATGGCGCAAGGTGGACGATTTTTACCGCCGCTCGCTGGGCCTGTTCCGGTTCAGCCGGGAGGAGAGGCAGGACCACGGCTTCCGCTCGGTGCTGGCCGCTCCCCTGACCTACGAAGGGGTCTGCCATTACATCCTGGTGCTGGAAAGCCGGAAACCCTACGCCTTTGAGGCCGAAGCCGAGACACTGCACATCCTGCTGAGCCAGTTCTCGCTGGCCCTGCGCAGCGCGGCCCTCTACCAAGAGAAGGAGCAGATGGCCATCCGCGACGGGCTGACGGGGCTGGCCAACCACCGCCGCTTCCAGGATTACCTGGCCGAGACCCTGGCCAAGTCAGATGGCAAGCCGGTGGGGGTGGCGCTTTTCGACATCGACTTTTTCAAGAAGCTTAACGACAATTACGGGCACCCCATCGGCGACGCGGTGCTTAAGGAAGTGGCGGCCCGGCTGAAGGCCAACACCTCCAAATATGATTTTGTGGCCCGCTACGGCGGAGAGGAGTTCATAGCGGTGTGGCCGGGCAGGACCGACAAGGAGGCCGAGGTCCTGGCCGAAGGTTTGAGGCAGGCCATCGGGAACGAAAAATTCTCCACCACCGCCGGGGAACTGCCGGTGACGGTCAGCCTGGGAGTAGCCTCGTATCCCCAGGATTCCAACAACAAGCCCGACCTGATCAAGGCCGCCGATGAAGCGCTGTATGCGGCCAAGAAGGCGGGGAGGAACCGGGTGGTGAGGTATTCCGCTATGCCTAAAGCATGAGTATTATTAAGAATTGAACAAAATGACAAAAAGGTCTATAAAAATATTTTTGAACCCCAATCCGGAGTTACGCGGGGAAACATTAGTTGACCCGCATGGCAGGCATTTTGAAATGATCAATGACCCATTTATTGCGGTGGAATTGCTAAACTATCCCAAAGGAGAGTACAGCGTAACATTAAAACAACCTTTGGTCTTAACTAAAAAAACACAAATCACAGCGCCGTATCAAATAATATATTTGTTGGACAAAAGACTGGCGGATCCTTTAATTTCTAAAGCCACAGTTATTGTTAATGGCCGGGGCTATAATGATATTTATACTCAAGACATAGGAGTTCATTCCATTAACGGTCTAATCTGCGATTACAACAAAAAGCCCCGTCAAGCTTATATTTGGTTTGGCTTAAACGCACCTTCAGAACACAAAATAGTTGCCCGTTCGGACAAAAAGGGGAGATATCGGATATACCTCCCGAAAGAAAAACGAGTAAGGGTATTTATCAACGATATAAGCTACGGAAAATCCACATTGGAATGCTGGATAATGGCCAAGGAGTTAAAAAATAACGTGACCATTGATCCGAAGATAGGTGGCAAATATGAATTCTATGAATTAAATGTTTGGCATTTTGATAATATCTGGAATATATTTTTTCTTCCGGCTGTTGTGGATGCACCGATACCTTCACTGGTAAATAAAAGGGATCTGAAAATAAGTATCAACGGGCAAAAAGCAAAAATACTAAACTTCACACCACATAAAGTATTTTTCAAGGGAAAAACCAAAGGCGTATTTTATCCGGCTTATATTATTGCTGCTACCACAGAAAAACCGGTTCCATTAAATGAAAGCCCAGCATTGATACATGTGCAACTTAACTCAAAAAAGCTGGGGCAAGGGGAAGCCTGGTATATATACAACATTGCTGAGGGATAGATATAAATCAAGAAAAAATAAAAAGGAGAAATGCCATGCGTCAGATCATCAAAACAGAGAAAGCTCCGGGCGCCATCGGACCCTATTCCCAGGGCGTGCAGTACGACAACAAGCTGGTCTTCACCTCCGGGCAGATCCCGCTGGACCCCAAGACCGGCCAGCTGGTGGAAGGGGATATCAAGGCCCAGACCAAGCAGGTGATGGAGAACCTGAAGGCAGTGCTGGAAGCCGGCGGCTCCAATCTCAAGAAAGTCATCAAGTGCACGGTCTTTATGGCCGACATGAACGACTTTGCCGCCATGAACGAGGTCTACGGAGAGTACTTCCAGCAGGCGCCCCCGGCCCGCTCGGCCTTCCAGGTGACCCGTCTGCCCAAGGATGCGAAAATTGAGATCGAGGCTATCGCCGAAATTTAATTAAACCACAAAGACACAAAGGCACAAAGAGATCATAAATTGGTGTCTTTGTGCCTTGGTGGTGAAAAAAGGTAAAGATGCAAAGACACAAGATCATCCTGAATCCCAAGGCCCATGGCGGAGAGGCGGCCGGGCATGCCGAGCAGGTAAAGGCGCTATTCACGGCCTACGGGCTTAACTTTGAGCTGGCCTTGACCGACCACGAGGGCGACGGAGCCAGGCTGGCCAAGGAGGCCATTGAGCGCGGATTTCAGATCATCGTGGCCGCCGGCGGCGACGGGCTGGCCGGCGAAGTGGCCGGGGCTTTGGTGGGCAGCCAGGCGGTGTTCGGCATGATCCCGCTGGGCTCGGGAGACGACTTTGCCAAGTCGCTTAAGATCGGCCGTTCCATCCCCCAGGCGGTGGAGGCCATTCGCGACCGGCAGACCATGATGGTGGACGCCGGAACGGTCAGCTCGCCCCTGCCCGGAGGGCAGAAGCTGGAGCGGTACTTTTTCAACTGCGTGGGCATAGGCCTGGACGGCGAGGTGATAATAGAGAAGCTGAAGATCAAGGGCCTGCGGGACCTGAAGCTGTATCTTTGGGCCACCGTCAAGGCTCTGCTGCGCTACAAGGGCCAGAAGATGTCCTTTGACTTCGGGCAGGGCAAGGTCTGGCACCAGACGCTGGTGGCCGAGATCACCAACGGCAAGAGCGTGGGCGGCGGGTATTATCTGAACCCCGGGGCCAAAGTGGACGACGGCCTGCTGGACCTCTGCCTGATCCACAAGCTGACCTGGCTGGAATTCTTCAATCATGTCCCCAAGACCTTCAAGGGAAGGCATACCGAGATCCGCCAGGTGACCATGGGCAAGCTGACCAGGGTCACGGTGGAGTCGGAAACCCCCATGTCGGCCCAGGTGGACGGAGAGCTGTGGCCCTATGTCAACCGGTTCGATATCTCCATCGTCCCCAGGGCCCTGCAGTGCATAGCGGGCAAGGACGACGCAGGGGAGAGGCTGAAGAGTTTTTCATGAGCAGGGGGTCAGCCTGGGTATCCAGTAGTCAGTATCCAGTAGCCACTATTCAGTAAGTAGTATGATGAAACGTTTATACATAATCAACGTTCTCCTTTTCCAGGTTCTCCTGACAGGATTTGCCATGGCCCAGCCCAGGGCGCCAATGGCGCCGGTGGTGGCCTGGAGCGACAGCGTTAACGGCTCTGTCCGTTCCGACGATTATCACTGGCTTAAGGAGCGGTCCGATCCCAGGGTTAAAAGATACCTGGAAGCCGAGAACGCCTACACCGATTCGGTGATGGCCCCCACCAGGGACTTGCAGAAAAAACTGTACCGGGAGTTTCTGAACCGGATCAAGCAGACCGATCTCTCGGTCCCGGTGAAGCGCGACAGTTTCTATTACTACTCCCGCACCGTCAAGGGCCAGGACTATTATATCTACTGCCGCAAGAAAGGGTCTCTCAAAGCCTCTGAAGAATTATTACTGGACGAGAACAAACTGGCTCGTGGCCACGCCTATTATTCTATCGACATCACCGAGGTCAGCCCCGATCACTCCATCCTGGCCTATGCGGTGGACACCACCGGAGCCTTTGTCTACGATGTGTATTTCAAGGACCTGAAGGCCCGAAAGAACATTTCCGACTCCATTTCCGGCGTCAGGAACATAGTCTGGGCCAACGACAGCCGGACAGTATACTACGAAGCGATGGACAGCACCCAGCGCTCCGACCGGGTTTTCCGCCGCCGGCTGGGGGAAGGCCGGGACAGCCTGATCTACCGCGAAGCCGATCCCCGGTTCTGGGTAAGCATCAGCAAGACCTTTTCGCAGCAATACCTGTTCATCACCTCCGCCAGCAAGGAGGAGTCCGAGCTGCGCTATCTTAACGCCGGACGGACTGAGGACAGCTTCAAGCTTTTTAAGCCCCGGCGCCAGAAGGTTGAATACTGGCTGGAGCATCACGGTCCGGACTTCTACATATTCACCAATGACAGCGCCCAGAACTACCGGCTGCTGCGGACACCGGTATCCGATCCCGCCGCCAAGAACTGGGTGGAAGTGATCCCGCACCGGCCCGATGTCCTGCTGGAAAACGTGCTGATGTTCCGGGATTTCATGGCTATTCAGGAACGGACGAATGGCTTAAGCGGGCTGAAGGTCCTTAAATGGGGCGATACCACGGCGGCTGTGGTCCTGAAATTCCCGGAGCCGGCCTATTCCATCTACCCCTGGCAAAAATACGATTATAATTCCTCCAAGCTCCGCTATACCTACAATTCGCTGGTTACGCCGCCTTCGGTCTACGAATACGAGATGGACAAAGGCACTTATCACCTTCTGAAAAGACAGGAAGTGCTGGGCGGATACGATCCCCTGGGCTATGTTTCGGAGAGGATCTACGCCACCGCTCCGGACGGGTCCCGCATCCCCATTTCGCTGGTCCACCGCCGGGGATTGAAACTGGACGGGAGCAATCCCTGCTACCTTACCGGTTATGGCGCATACGGCGACAATAATGATCCCTACTTCAGCTCCAGCCGGTTGAGCCTGCTGGACCGGGGCTTCGTCTATGCCGTGGCCCAGGTGCGGGGCGGCCAGGAGATGGGACGGGGCTGGTATCTGGACGGGAAACTCCTGAACAAAAAGAACTCTTTCACCGATTTCATCGCCTGCGCGGAGCAACTCATAAAACAGGGATACACCTCTTCCAGTAAATTGGTGATCAGCGGCGGCAGCGCCGGAGGACTGCTGATGGGGGCGGTGGTCAACAGCCGGCCCGATCTGTTCCGGGCTGCGGTGCTGGACGTGCCGTTCCTGGACGTCATCAACACCATGCTGGACCCCACCATTCCCCTGACCACCGCCGAGTATCAGGAATGGGGCGATCCCCGGGATCCCCAGTATTACCGGTACATGCTGTCCTACTCGCCTTACGACAACATCCGGGCCCAGGACTATCCGGCCATGCTGGTAACCACCGGCTGGAACGACGCCAACGTGGCCTATTGGGAGCCGGCCAAGTGGGTGGCCAAACTTCGGACCGCCAAAACCGACAGCAACCGCCTGCTGTTGAAGACCGATATGAAAAGCGGGCACCACGGGCCTTCCGGCAGATATGGTTATCTCAAGGACCTGGCCTTTGAATATGCCTTCATATTGGATGTGCTGGGGATAAAACGATAGTGCCTAAATAACTTGGAAGATAGAATATTGAATTCAGAACTAAAGAACTGTAATTTATTGAGCAACAATGGGTGATTTCGAGAACAATCGTACTTTCATGAAAAACGGATTCGGTTATCCTGATCGAGAACTGGTTTCCGATCAGGATAAAGGCTTGCCGCAACCGCCTGTTGAAAAAGTCATCGGCAGTGGTTTAAAAATTATTGACCTGCCGCAAGTTGATAAAAATACAATAATACAAGGTGACTTGTTTGCTTGTATCAATAACCGCAGGAGCCGGCGCAAGTTTGTCAATCAGGCGCTGACTGTAAGTGAGTTATCTTTTTTATTGTGGGCGACTCAGGGGGTACAAAAGGTTGTGCCGGCTTACAATCGAACCGGCATAGGTACGTTACGGCCGGTACCTTCGGCTGGTGGAAGGAATGCTTATGAAACTTATCTGGCAGTCAACAATGTGACAGGTCTGAAAAGCGGTATATATCTTTATCGTCCACTTGAACATAAACTTGCCTTTTACCGTGAAATTGATAATTTATCAGACAAGCTGGTTGCTGCATACGGTGGCACCGAGTATTTAAACGAAGCCAAGTGGCTTGCTGATACACCGGTAGTATTTATATGGTCGTGTATTCCTTATCGCGGTGAATGGCGTTATCATTGTGAATCTCATAGGTTGATGCTTTTAGATGCCGGTCATATATGCCAGAATCTTTATTTGGCTTGTGAAGGCATAGGGTGCGGTACTTGTGCAATTGGCGCTTGGGAGAAAGATGCTTTTGACAAACTGCTTGGTCTGGATGGTAAAGATGAATTTGTCGTCTATCTGGCTGGGGTTGGCAAAACAACAACTGAACCCGCTTAGCAATGAATTCGAACCCATATGATAGACTGGACTACAATATTTATGCCAATAAATAAAATATGAAAACCATATCGCTACTTTCCGGAGGCCTGGACAGCATCCTGGCCGCCAGGACCGTAATGGAACAGTGCATCGAGGTCATCGGCCTCTGCTTTGTTACGCCGTTCTTCGGGCCGGAGCCGGCCCGCAAGGCTGCCGGCCAGCTGGGCATCAAACTGATAGAGCACGATTTCACCGATGAATACTTCGAGATGATGAAGAACCCCCGCTACGGATTCGGCGGGAACATGAACCCCTGCATAGATTGTCACGGGATGATGCTGAGGACCGCCCACGGCCTGCTGGAGGAGCATGGGGCCTCGTTCCTGATAACCGGAGAGGTGATGGGAGAACGGCCCATGTCCCAGACCAAGGGAGGCTTGAACGCGGTGCTGAAACTGTCTGCCGACCGGGACCTGATCCTGCGCCCCCTGTCGGCCAAACTGCTGGCGCCCTCAAAACCGGAGCGGGAGGGCTGGGTGGACCGGGAAAGGCTCCACGACTTTTCCGGGCGGGGCCGCAAGCGGCAGGAGGAGCTGGCCAAAAGTTTTGGGATCAAGGATTATCCCCAGCCAGCCGGGGGCTGCCTGCTGACCGAGCCCAACTATTCCACCCGGCTTAAAGAATTGCTTAAGCACGAAGGATTTGTGAGAAGGGATGTGGAACTGCTGGCCGCCGGGCGGCATTTCAGGATCGCCCCGAACGTAAAGCTGGCGGTGGGTCGCAACAAGGCGGAGAACGAAGTTCTGCTGAAACTGGCCGGGGAGGATGATATGGTCATCCGGCCGGATCACAATATCAAGGGCCCGGTGGGTCTGCTGCGGGGAGGACCGGATGAGGCCGAGCTGGCCCTGGCCCTGCAGATAGTGGCACGGTACTGCGATGTCAAGATCGATGAAAAATTAAGCCTGAATATCTATACCGGAAATGATCCGGTGAGGACCCAGGAAACTGTTAAACCTGCCGAGCAGGAAGTGAACGGTTACATGATATGAAAATAATATTTTTGTCCTCATCGTCAGCAATCTCCACACAACTGGTCATTCCCGCAAAACTTGTCCTCGACAGCGATCGGGGAGTGGGAATCCAGGAAAACACTGGATTCCGGGTCAAGCCCGGAATGACAAGCTGCATAAGACTTATGTCGTCGTGTATGATAATATCCCTGTTTTTACTTCTACGGACTCCAGCCCTGGCCCAGCAGGACACCACATTCAAGAAGCCGCACCGTTCGGCCTTTCTGGCGGTATCATTTTCAGCCGTGATCCCGGGGGGCGGGCAGTTGTATACCCAGAATTACCTGAAAGCGGCCGGGTTTGCCGGGGCACTTGGCTATGTGGGATACAATTGGTATAAGTATGACAGGGATTATTGGAATGCCAGCGGACCGGAGTTAGATTATTTGTATGAGAAAAAACGCAAGTACATGTTGTGGACCATCGGGGTCTGGCTGGGTTCGCTGGCCGACGCCTATGTCAGCGCCCACCTCTACAAATTCAACCAGAACGCCGAACCGCGGGTCACTGTAATTGTGGAGAGGAACAAGCTGGCCCTGGCGGGACGGTTTTGACCCAACCCGCTTCGGCACTGCTCAGTGCAAGCCTTCACCCCTTCCCGCCCTTCATTTGTCAAACGAAGCGGTTTTCTCAGGGCAAGCTCTGGGAAAGGGCAGGGGTTAGGCCGGAAAAACCAAACTTACAAATGCACCTCATCTTGAATACAAGGAGAACCCAATGCAGATAACAACCAACTTAATTCTTCTGGGCTTCGGGCTGTTCCTGGCCTTCGCAGTCCTGTGGCTGTTCCTGAGGGGCTTAAGCCGCTGGAAGTTCTTCCAAAGCCTGGGCCTGGTGCTGAACATCAGCGGCCTGTACGTGGCCTTCCGGCTTTTTTTGCATTGGGGTCATATTCCCTTGAAAACACAGACCCATACCCTGGTGCTTTCCATCGGGGTGTTCCTGGGGTTCTACCTGGCCATCAAGATCTTTGAATACCTGGGATTTGACCTGCTTCTTTCAGGCAGCAAAAAGGCCCAGGTGCCGC
>JAURWH010000225.1 GCA_030655055.1 bacterium | reverse complement strand
TCACTGGCATTGTTCAGGAACCGGGAGGCTTGTTTCAAAGCCTCCATCTGCCGGTTGTTTGAGGCGCCGGCCGCCCCGGCTTCCCAATTATGGCCGCCGGTCAGGGTGTTCACAATGGTTTTCTCAAGTTCCTTAAGGCCGTCCTCGGTGATGGAGGATATCTTCAGCCAGTTATTCTCGAGTTCAAGTTTTACCGGCAGGTCGCATTTGTTGGCCAGCACGATCCGGTTGAAGGCAGAGGTCAGCTCCAGCAGTCTTTTGTCCTCATCAGTCAAGGCGCATCCGGCGTCCAGCACCAGCAGCACCAGGTCGGCCTGTTCCATTTTGCCTTTGGCCCGTTCCACCCCTATCAGTTCTATGGCATCGCTGGTCTCCCGCAGGCCGGCGGTGTCGAACAGCCTCAGCGGGATGCCCCCGATCTCTATCCAGCCCTCCAGCACGTCGCGGGTGGTGCCGGGCGAGGGGGTGACTATGGCCCGCTCCTCCTTCAGCAGCATATTGAACAGGCTGGACTTTCCGGCGTTGGGCCGGCCTGCGATCACCACCCGGGCTCCGTCCTTCAGTATCAGCGAGGCCCGGCTGTCGTCCAGCAGACGTTGGGTCTTTTTCAAGGCTTGGTCTATGTCGTCTTTTATCTGTTTGAATTCGGCGGCAGGAATGTCCTCTTCGGGAAAATCCACCCAGGCTTCCAGCAGGACCAGCAGGGAGATCAGTTTTTCCCTGACATCGCTTACCTTGCGGGAAAGTCCGCCCTCCAAGCGTTCCAGCGCGGCCTGGGCCGCGGTCTGGGTCCTGGCGTTGATGATGTCGCAGACCGCCTCGGCCTGGGCCAGGTCCAGCCGTCCGTTCAAATAAGCCCGCAAGGTGAACTCTCCGGGCTGGGCCTGACGGGCCCCGGCGTTCAGACAGGCCTGCAATACCGCCTGGGGCGCGGCCGCGCCGCCGTGGCAGGTGATCTCGGCCATGTCCTCGCCGGTAAAGGAATGGGGGGCTTTCATTACGGCCAGCACGGCCTGGTCGGCGGACGGGGTGTGGTCTCCGGAGATCTTTCCCAGATGCAGGGTGCGGGAGGGCATTTGGCTGGGGAGCAGTCTGCCTTTAAATATGGCATCGGCGATCTCCAGCGACCTTGGACCGGAGACCCGTATCATGCTCAAGGCGGCCGGGCCGCTGGCGGTGGAGATGGCGGCTATGGTGTCGGAGGATATCATGTTAATAGTTTGAGTTTACTATCCATCTTACCAAAGCAGACAAGATTAACATGATTTCACCGGGTTAATTCTCAGGTAAATAAAAATCCTGTAAATCCTGTCAAAATGGTTTCTACATTAAGCATACTACAAAGTATTTTCAAAATCAAGGCAAATAAAAAAGGCTCTCCCAGTTTTAGAGAGCCTTTTTATTTTAAAAGATTCTGACATTACCTGGTATTTTTTTTCTTGGACCGGGGGGCGAAAGAGGACATGTCCACCGGGGCCTGGGGTCTGGCATTATCCGACCGGAGTTCCGGGGGAGCGGGGCTGGGCGGGGCTGCCTTGGGTGCCGGGCGCCGGCTGCGATCCTGGAAGGTTCTTTCCGGCATGGCGGCAGGCTTGGGGGCTGACGGAGCAGCCGGTCTGGGGGCGGCCGGCCTGGGAGCCATCGGCGCCGCCGGTCTGGGAGCTGCCGGGGCCGGTCTGAGTGCCGGCTTGGGGGCCATCGGGGCGGCCGGTCTGGGAGCGGGCCGGGGGGCCGGTCTGGCCGGAGCCTGGGCCGCAGGTTTGCCGCCGGGCCGGGGTCCGTCGCGGCGCGGTCCGCGCTGCTGATCTGCCGGGCGCCGGTCGTTGCGGTCCGGCCGCCTGGTCTCTGCCGGGGCTCCGGGGGCGCCTTTAAGGGAGATGATCACCCGGCGCCGGTCTCCGTTGCCCACCGCCAGTGTCTTGACATCGGCGTGCTTCTCCAGGGCCTGGTGCACCAGTTTGCGCTTGTGGGGCGGCATCGGCTCCATCTCGTATTCCTTGCCGCTGGCCTTTACCTTATCGGCCAGTTCCAGGGCCCGGGTCTTAAGGTCGTCGTTCTGCGATTCCAAAAACCCGCCGATATCCAGCCGGATGTCGTATTCCGATTCCCGGAAGATCTTGTTGATCAGGTAGTCCATGGCCTCGATGGCCGCGCCCCGGTTAGCCTTCAGGTATTTGTCGCCGGTGGGGCAGTCGATGCTGGCTATCAGCAGGTTGCCCTCTTCCCTAAAGCTTTTCACTTCGCCGGGCATGCCCATCTTCTCCAGCAGGGTTTCCACCATGCTCTTGACCTTGGGCCGGGGCATCAGTTTGATGCGGATCTTGGCCGGCTTGGCGCCGAAGATACCAAGGAATCCGGAGGAGCCCAGCGAGACTATCTCCACTTCGGTGTCTTCGCGGCGCACTCCCAGTTCCAGCAAACCCTTTTCCAGGGCCTGCTCTACTGTCTTTCCCTCTTTTTCAATGATTAGGCTCATTTTGATCTCATCCGATGTTTGGTTGTCGCTTAAAATTTTACCACAAGTTCCCCACTAAAAACACGAAACGATCCGAAACCTTTGTTATTTTAGTGTCTTTTAGTGGGCAGGTTTTCAGGTACGGAGCAGGTTCAGGCTTCGGCCGGGGGCTGGGTCCGGATCTGGATCAGGTACTGCTCGCCGATGGACAGGATGTTGTTGATCAGCCAGTAAAGGTTAAGGCCGGCCGGCAGGCTCATGAAGATGAAAACCATGAACACCGGCATCATGTAGACCATCATCTTCTGCTTGGGGTCCACCGTGGTCATCTTCTGCTGGAAGAACATGGCCACCCCCATCAGGACAGGCAGCAGGCTCAATGATTCCCAGCCCACGAAGGGCAGCTTGCCGCCGAAACTGACGATGCTGTCGGGCAGGCTCAGGTCGGTGATCCACAGCATGAAGGGGGCCTGGCGCAGTTCGATGGTGTTGATCAGCACGCTGTACAGGGCAAAGAACACCGGCATCTGCAGCACCAGGGGAATGCAGCCGGAGAAGGGGTTGACCCCGTGCTTCTTGTAAAGGGCCATGGTCTCCTGGTTCAGCTTGCCGGGGTCGTTCTTGTGCTGGTCCTGGACCTTTTTAAGATGGGGCTGAAGGTGCTGCATCTTCTTCATTGACCGCATGCCGGTGTAGGTCAGCGGGAAGAAGACCAGTTTCATCAGCACCGAGAAGATGATTATCACCACCCCGTAGTTGGGGATGAAATTGTGCAGGGCCAGCAGGAACCACAGGATGCCGCGGGAGATGGGCTGGATCCACTTCCAGCCGGTGTCGGCGATCTTGTCCAGCGAGGGGTCCACCTTGGCCAGCATGCCGTGATCGATGGGGCCCAGGTAGACCGCGATCTCGTCCCCGGTATTCGCGGTCAGGGGCAGGCCCAGCGAGGTGGTCAAACGGTCCTGGTCCTTTAAGCCCTGCTGGACCGAGGCGCCCTTCCGGCTTTTGGGGACCAGGGCGGCCACGAAGTACTTGGTCCGCACCCCGCAGTAGGCGATGTCGCCCTCGATGGCCGGCAGATCCTTGTCCTTGGCCAGCTTGCTCAGGTTGTCCAACACCACATCCTTGCCCAGCATGGCCAGTGCGGAAAATTCCTTGAGGTCCAGTTCCTTGTTCTTTTCGGTGGTATTCAGGCCGCAGTTCCAGGCCAGGTTGTACTTGGAGCTTAAATAGACGTCGGCGGGGGCTGTGATCTTGATCTTCAAATTCAAGCCGGGGGCGTTCTCCAGCAACCCATAGGTCTTTTGGATCACCACCCCGTCGGCCAGCCTGGCCTGATAGGTGATGCTGCCGTCAAATTCCTGGCCCGTCTCGAACACCACTTCCGAAAGGTCAACCGGCTGCCCGGCCACGGAAAGGTTCATGGTCAGGGCCCGGCCGCTGTCGGGGATCATCTGCACCGGCTGGCCGTCGGGTCCCATATAATCCAAAAGCCGGTAACCGGACAGGGCGGCTCCCTGGCTGGTCAGCACGGCTTCAAAGCCTTTTCCTTTAAGGATCTTTTGGGTGACGGGCAGCCCGGGGGTCTTTAGCTTGGGGCTTTTGGCCGGCGCGGCCGAGGGCTGGGCCAAAACGGCCTGAACGGCTGCCGGTTCTGAGGCGGCCGGAGCAGTCTGCTGGACAGCAGGCTGGGGGGCCGGTTTGGGCATCAGGAACTGGAAGCCCAGGAACACCGCCAGGATCAGGATGATGGCCAGCAATAACCTTTTATTGGAATCCATAAAATTTTCTACAATCCTTAAAACATTTACACGGAAACACTGAATCCTGACGGGAAAGCACTGAATAAATAATAACAATTTCGAAAATGATTCAGGTCTTCCGTGATTCCGTGGTAAGTTTTGTTAGGGTCTTTTTTTATCTTGGGGCAGTTTGGGATCGGGCACCGGGTCGTACCCTCCGGGATTGAAGGGGTGGCAGCGCAGTATCCTTTTTACCGCCAAAAGGGTTCCCCGGCCCGGTCCGTGAAGGGTCACCGCCTCCAGGGCATACTGTGAGCAGGATGGGTGAAAGCGGCACGATCTGGGAAGCACGGCACCCAGGGTCAGCTGATAGGCCCGGATGAAAAGCAAGACCGTCTTGGTCAGCGCCCGGTTCAGCATGGCTGGTTTGGGCCGGCCGGTACCATTAAAAGCCCGGCTTTTTCCAAAAGCTGGGGCAGGCCCGATTGTATCTGGGCATAAGTTAAGGGACGCTGGGCCACTATAAAAAGATCGAAGCCGGGCTTTATCAGGTGCTTGGTCCGGCGGTAAGCTTCGCGCATCCGGCGCTTGTTAAGATTGCGCTCCACCGATCCGAAGCCCTTTTGGCGCTTGGTGGCAAAACCGGCCCGGCATCCCGTTCTTTGGGGATTGGACCGGTAAATAAGATTTAATCCCTGATGGCGGACCCGCAAGCCGTGCTCAAAAAGCCCGGAGATATCGCCCTCGGATTTCAGCCGTTCCTCTTTTTTAAAAGTATGCCTGATCTTATCCAATTTCTCTTACTGCCTTAAGGTCCGACCCTTCAGACCGTTCAGATCAGATGGCGCTCGTCGGCCACGGTCAGCTTCTTGCGGCCTTTGGCTCTGCGGCGGGCCAGCACTTTGCGGCCGTCGGCGGTGGACATCCGTTTGCGGAATCCGTGGGTACGGGCTCTTTTGACCCGGCTTGGCTGATAGGTCCTCTTCATGACTCCTCTTCTTCTTCGTAGGCTGTTTTATTATTGGTGAAGTTGATTTTTCAAGAGATAAACATATCATAATACAACATATTAAGGCTAAAAGTCAAGTAAAATCAACCAAGGGGTGGGGCAGACCGACAGTATGCAAGCGGTTGTCTTTAGAATCGGAGGCTTGGGAAAAAGCCAAAATGATGAACTTGGGGCACAGCACTTCATTTATACCAGGCCAGAAACAAATGGAAATGTCTTCCGCTGCCAAGAAAAAACTTAAGAGCATCCCCTGCCGCGAAAGGGGCGCAACTTGCTTTTTTTGCTTGACTTTAGGGGCTCTTTAATGGTATCCTAATCTGTTGTTTTGGATTATCTTTTTCTAGTGTTAACGACAGGGAGCATTAAAGCCACAAGCGCGAATTGCCATGCAGGGAGTCCTGTTGTTTTTGAGCGTTTTGTGCTTTTTGTGGTTAAAAAAAGTAACTAATATCTTTAACATATAGATGGCGGCCAATGTTAGAAAAAACAATCTTTGAACTGTCTTCCGCCGGCCGGCAGGGCCATGCCTTGCCCCTATGCGATGTGCCGGAGAAACCCACCGACTCCCTGATCCCCAAAAATCTTCTGCGGGCCCAGGAGCCCGGACTGCCCCAGGTGGCGGAGATCGACGCCTTCCGGCATTTTGTCCGGCTGTCCACTTTGAACCATCACGTGGACAAGGGCTTTTACCCGCTGGGGTCCTGTACCATGAAGTACAACCCCAAGGTCAACGAGGACCTGTCCCGCCTGCCGGGCTTCACCGGGACCCACCCGCTCCAGGATCCAACTGACCTGCAGGGCGGCCTGCGGTTGATGAAGGAACTGGGCGACTCGCTCTGCCAGATCTCCGGTCTGGACGCCGTCACCCTGCAGCCGGTGGCCGGGGCCCACGGCGAATACACCGCCATCATGATGATCCGGGCCTACCATCTTAAGAAGGGCCGGGTCCGCAGCAAGATCCTGGTCCCCGATTCGGCCCACGGCACCAACCCGGCCACCACCACCCTTTCCGGTTATCAGGCCATCACCATAAAATCCAACGCCGACGGGCTGGTGGACCCCGAAGATCTAAAAGCTCACTTAGACGACGAAGTGGCCGGCCTGATGCTGACCAACCCCAACACGGTGGGGCTGTTCGAGAAGAACATCGTCCAGATCACCAAGATGGTGCACGACATCGGCGGGCTGGTGTTCATGGACGGGGCCAACCTCAACGCCATGATGGGCATCGTCCGGCCCGGGGATTTCGGGATCGACGCCATGCACTTCAACCTTCACAAGACATTTGCCACGCCCCACGGCGGCGGCGGGCCGGGAGGCGGCGGAGTGGCCTGCACCAAGGCGCTGGAAGCTTTTCTGCCGGTGCCAGTAGTCTGCTCCCGCAACGTGTCAAACAGTTCGAACGTTTCAAACGGTTTGAAACAGTTGGAGTATTATCTCGATTACGACCGTCCGGACAGCATCGGCAAGGTCCACAGCTTCTTCGGCAACTTCGGGGTGATGGTCAAGGCCTACACCTACATCCGGATGCTGGGGGGCAGGGGCCTGCGCCGGGTCTCGGAGAATGCCATCATCAATGCCAATTACATCATGCGGTCGCTGGAAGGCATATACGACCTGCCGTTCAAGGCCCACTGCAAGCACGAGTGCGTGTTCTCCGGCCTCAAGTTCCGGGACAAGGGGATAAAAACTTTGGATATTGCCAAGCGCCTGCTGGACTACGGCTACCACGCGCCCACCGTTTACTTCCCGCTGATCGTGCCCGAGGCCATCATGATCGAGCCCACCGAGACCGAGAGCCAGGAGACACTGGACGAGTTCATCACGGCCATGAAGAAGATCGCCGAAGAGATAGAGAAGACCCCGGAGATCGTCAAGAGCGCACCCAACAACACGCCCATCGGGCGGCTGGACGATGCCAAGGCAGCCAAGGACCAGAAGCTGTGCTACCGCGGGGAGTGCCTGTAACTGATAACCAACGGTTTGAAAAAGTTCGAACTTTTACCATTTTAGTTGTAGGGATAATAATGAAAACAATCTGTAACATCATATTCGCCAGCGCTGTTCTATTCTTGGCTGCTAACGCTGGCGAGATCTCCTTTGCCCCATATGTGGCCATACCGACAGACGGCCCGCCCGAAGTAGTAGCCATCGGAGACGTCAACAATGATGGACTTAAGGATGTGGTAATTGGAGCTTCGTCCCATTTCGATACCATGAACGTCTACAATTTATTCGTGTTTATACAAACGACTGGCGGTGTGTTGAATACCCCCGTGAGATATGATGGCTGCAATATTGAAGCCATCGACATTGCGGATTTGAACGGAGACACCATGAGCGATATCGTCGTCGGTACCGCAGATTCGATCGCCATTTTTATACAGGATTCAACGGGTCTTTTATATAATGCCGGCAACTATTATTCAGGCAACGATGTTGATGGAGTAAAAACAGGTGATTTTAACCACGACGGTTTGACTGATGTAGTCGCCTGTCATTGGAATTCAGATTTTATACGCGTTTTCTATCAACAGCCTTACGGTGATTTCAGCCAAAGCCAGTGCTATGCAATCAACGCCGGGGGCTACGATGAAATAAGCGCGGGGGATGTCAATGGCGACGGGCTGGATGATATCGTCTTTATGCGGGGACAAGGTTATAATGAAAATATTTCAATTTTCCTTCAGGATACGTCAGGAAACATCCAAACACCAGTTTTTTACGACCTGGGCGATACCAGTACCTGTGGTTTGGCGGTAGGTGATGTAAACAACGATGGGAAAAAGGATGTGGTGGTCACTATTTCCGGGAATATGCCCGATGCCCAAATAGCGGTTTGGCTGCAAGATACGGATGGTTCTTTACAGACGCCACCTTGTTTATATAGCTGCTATCAATGCCCGACACCGGTAGAGATAGCAGATTTTGATCAGGATGGCCGTAATGACATTGCTGTCGGAAATGATAGCTGGGAAGCGTTAAGCATTTATCAACAGAATGGTTTGGGAATGATGATGCCCTATGATACAACTACAACTCCGGATCCCTCATACTACAAACCTCAGGGCTTAGCGGTAGGTGACATCAACGGCGATAATAAACCGGACATTACTTTGGCTGATGGCTCCAATGGTCTTGTAATTTTATACAACACTAGTGCCACCGGGGTTTCGGGAGAACAGGCCGGGAAAGTTGAACATAATTATGCCTTGAAATTGAAAATTGCCGGGAATAAAATCAGCTATAGACTGCCCCAAAGCGGCACAGCTTCTTTGAAGGTCTACAACCTATTGGGCCAGGAAGTAAATACATTGGTCCGGGAGAACAAAACTGCCGGGAGCTATAAGATCAATTGGGACAGCCGGGACGACAGCGGCCGCAGGGTTTCCAGCGGGGTGTACCTGGTGCGGTTGGAGGCCAACGGCCAGGCGGCAACCGGGAAGATGCTGGTAGTGCGGTAAAACGGTTCAAACCTTTTCAACCATTTCAAACTTTTTAAACTGTTAAAAGTTGCGTGAATCAATCTACATAGACGGCCAGATGCCCTCGCCCGAGCGGCAGAAGGAACTGCTGACCAAGATCGCCGACCAGATCGTCAAGCGCAAGATGACCACCCCGGCCATCCTGTTCTTCGAGTCGGTCAAGCCGCTGTCCTTCGTGGGCAGCCAGGCCCTGGTCTTTCTTCAGCCCATCATCCAGGCCTTCCTCAACCGCCGGGAGTACGATGAGATCGTGCTGATGATGGAGGAACGGGAAAACGTGGAGAAGCTGTTGATGGAAATTGAAAACCAGGAGGCCCAGTGGCAGCAGAGGGAGCAGGCCGAGAAACAGGAAGCTAAAAAGTTGAGAAGTTTGGAAGGTAAGAAAACCTGGTTCCAGAGGTTCAAAAGTTTCATAGGCATCCGGTAGGGGTTTGATTCATCAAACCCTGTTGGGCGAATTGTAATTCGCCCAGTATACCCCCAATGGGAGAGGGGCAAACCCGTAGGGGCAAATCACGATTTGCCCAAAAGGAGTTAAAGGGGCAACCATCCCGGTAGGGGCGAATCGTGATTCGCCCGATTGGTGTAATATCAGTGTGGTTCTCGTAAATGTCCTTTTACCTGGATTCCCAGTTTCATGGGAATGACCTGTGCGTATAAAAGAAAATAATCACATAAACCATCAGGAGACTCATAATGGCAGTTGATCCCAACAAGCTGAAGGTAATTCTGGTCACCGACTGCGGTAGCACCACCACCAAGGCCATCCTCATCGAATACAAGAACGGCGAGTACCGCCAGACCACCCGGGGCGAGGCCCCCACCACGGTGGAGAAGCCTTTCGAGGACGTAACCAAGGGCGTGCTCAACGCGGTGCGCGAGGTGGAGGAGCTTTCCGGGCGCAAGATCCTGAAAGGCGACGATATCATGACCCCGGCCGACGGCATGAACGGCGTGGATATCTACATGTCCACCAGCTCGGCCGGCGGCGGACTGCAGATGCGGGTGGCCGGAGTGGTCAAGACCATGACCGGCGAGAGCGCCGCCCGGGCCGCCCTGGGCGCCGGGGCCATCGTGATGGACGTGCTGGCCTCCAACGACGGGCGCCTGCCCCACCAGCGGATCGAGCGGATCCGCCACCTGCGCCCCGACATGATCCTGCTGTCCGGCGGCATCGACGGCGGCACCGTGACCCACGTGGCCGAGATGGCCGAGCTGATCGGGGCGGCCGACCCCAAGCCCCGGTTCGGCACCAGCTACATGCTACCCGTCATTTACGCCGGGAACAAGGACGCCCGGGAGATCGTCACCAAGACTTTGGGCGAAAAGACCGCCCTGCTGATCAAGGACAATTTGCGCCCGGTGCTGGAACGGGAAAATCTTAAGCCCGCCCGGGACGCCATCCATGACGTCTTCATGGAGCACGTGATGGCCCACGCTCCGGGATACAAGAAACTGATGGCCATGGCCCACGAGGTTCCCATCATGCCCACCCCGGGCGCGGTGGGGCTGATGATCCAGTCCCTGGCCAAGGCCGACGACATCGCGGCGGTGGGCGTCGACATCGGCGGGGCCACCACCGACGTCTTCTCCGTCTTCTACGGGCTCAACGACAAGAAGGAGCGCGAGGCCACCTTCAACCGCACCGTCAGCGCCAACCTGGGGATGAGCTACTCCATCTCCAACGTGCTGGCCGAGGCCGGCCTGGATAACATCATGCGCTGGGTGCCGTTCGAGCTGGACGAGGCCGACCTGCGCAACCGGATCCGCAACAAGATGATCCGGCCGACCACCATTCCCCAAAGTCTGGAGGAACTGCAGATCGAGCAGGCCATCAGCCGTGAGGCCCTGCGCCTGGCCTTCAAGCAGCACAAGGAAATGGCGGTGGGGCTCAAGGGCGTGCAGCAGGAGCGCACCATCTCCGACGCCTTCGAGCAGACCGGCTCCGGCGACACTTTGATAAACATGATGGACCTCAACATCCTGATCGGCTCCGGCGGCGTGCTTTCCCACGCCCCGCGCCGGGCCCAGTCGGCTTTGATGATGATCGATGCCTTCATGCCCGAGGGCATCACCACCATGGCGGTGGATTCCATCTTCATGGCCCCGCACCTGGGGGTGCTCTCCACAGTCAACGCTCCGGCCGCCAACGAGGTGTTCCTTAAGGACTGCCTGGTACGGCTGGGCTCGTCCATCTGTCCCTCCGGGCAGGGCAAGGAAGGCCAGCCCTGCGTTATTGTGCGCTTCACCCGGGCCGACGGCACCAAGGTGGACGAGAGCATCAAGGTGGGCGAGATGAAGCTGATCCCGCTGGGGGTGGAAAAGGTCAAGGCCCAGATCATCCCGGCCAAGCAGTTCGATATGGGGGCCGGCAAGGGCAAGGAAATGGAAGTCACCCTGGAAGGCGGAACGGTGGGCGTGATCATAGACGGCCGGGGACGGACCCTGCTGCTGCCAGCCGACAAGAAGGAGCGGATCAGAAAGCTCAACGAGTGGAACAAGGCGCTGGATATCTACCCCGCCAAGTGACCCCTCCCCGCTGCGGAGAGGGAAGCTGTAAGGGCACGACATGTCGTGTCCCAACCGAATAACGTAAGGGCAGGTTTGAAACCTGCCCCCAACTGAAGAAAAGGATATACAGAAGAATGGCACATGCATATACTCCGGGATTAAAAGTAACCGAAAAAGCGGTGATCAAAAAGGACCGCCGGCTTCCCCTGAAGGGCCAGGTGCTGGTCAAAGTGGGCGACAAGGTCACCGCCGACCAGGTGGTGGCCAAGACCGAACTGCCGGGCAACGTCCAGACCCTGAACGTGGCCGGGCTCTTGGGCATCCTGCCCGAGGACGTCAGCTCCCATATGATCAAGCAGCCGGGCGACTCCGTCCAAAAGGACGAGGCCGTGGCCATCAGCAAGGGCTTCTTTGGGCTGTTCAAGTCCACCTGCAATTCTCCGGTGACCGGGACCATCGAATCCATCTCGCCCATCACCGGACAGGTGATCCTGCGCGAGCCGCCCCTGCCGGTCCAGGTTAGGGCCTATGTGGACGGACAGGTGGTGCAGGTCAACCCGGGCGAGGGGGTGGTGGTGGAGACCTTCGGCACCTTCGTCCAGGGCATCTTCGGCATCGGGGGCGAGGTCCACGGCCTGGTCAAGATGGTGGTGGATGACCCCTCCAAGGAACTGACCCCCGAACTGCTGACCCCGGACTGCAAGGGCAAGGTGGTGGTGGGCGGATCGCTGATCAGGATCGCCGGAATGAAGAAGGCGGCCGAGGTCGGGGTCAGCGCGGTGGTGGTGGGCGGCATCAACGACGCCGACCTGAAGGCCCTGCTGGGCTATGACATCGGCGTGGCCATCACCGGCACCGAGGAAAAGGGCTTTACCCTGATGGTCACCGAAGGATTCGGCCAGATGAACATGGCCAAGAAGACCTTTAATCTTTTAAAGTCCAAGGAAGGCCTGAAAGCCTCGGTCAACGGGGCCACCCAGATCCGGGCCGGCGTGATGAGGCCCGAGGTCATCATTCCGCTGACCAGCGGCGGCCAGACCGAAGAGACCCAGAAACAGCAGGGTGGGATGGACATCGGCATGGCCATCCGCTGCATCCGCCAGCCCTACTTTGGCCTGATCGGAAAAGTTTCGGGGCTGCCGTCCGAACTGCAGAAGCTGGAATCGGAAAGCCACGCCCGGGTGCTGGAAGTAACCTTTGATGACGGAAGCAAGGTGGTGGTTCCCCGGGCCAACGTGGAATTGATAGAGGACTAAAATACTTCAAGCCGTCTTTGGATCCCTGCCGGACGTATCCATATTACAGCCATGAATCACACTCACTGAAGTTATCGCCGTGTCATCAAAACAGAAGAACATCATTCCTTTGATTTTGTCCGGCGGCCTTCTGGTCCTGTGGTTTGTGGCTTCTTTTTTCCCGGGGCGTTTTACCTGGGGATTTGACCTCTTAAATTATTATTCCCCGGCCTTCCGGCTGGCTTGGTTTTTAAGCGGGATGGCCATGGTTTCGGCCCTGCATTTTATTCCAGAACCGGGATCCCTTAAAGGCAGACCTCCCAAGTCAGCAAATATTCTGCTTATCCTGCTTTCGGCTGGGCTGGCCCTGTATCTATTATTGAGGGTCAAAATACCGCTATTGGGAGATGGCATCCTGCGCAGCCAGGAGATATCGGCCGGCCGGCTGTTCTCCCTTACCGAGCCCCTGACCACCCTGATCCACGGCTTGTTGTACCGGCTCCTGTCGGCCATCGGCTTTCAGACAAACCTGGCCGAACTGGCCTACCGGATCACCAGCGTCACGGCCGGAATGGTTATCCTGACACTATACATCTATTTCTCCAAAAAACACAGCGAAGGCCGCATCTTCTGGCCGTTGATCATCGTTTTGGCCGGGGCCGGTTTCAATCAGATCTTCTATGGTTATGTGGAGAGTTACGGCCTTTTCCTGGCGGCGGTGGGCTGGTACCTGTTTCTGGTCCGGGAAAAAATAGCGGAAACCAAACCGTCCTTTGTCCCGGCCATTTTGGCCGGCCTGGCCGCGGCCCTGCACGGTTCCGGAATATTTTTATTCCCCTCGCTGGTTTATTACTGGAAGAAAAGATCATATTTCAGCACCAAGGCCGGACTAAAAAGATCGGCGCTGGAATCACTTTGTTTTTCCGCCATCCCGGCAGCGGCCCTGGCCATAGGTTTGCTCCTGGTCTCCCGTCCGGAGATGAACACGGCGCTTTCCGAGCTTCCCAAAAGCTCGCTGCTCCCGTTATGGGGAGGTTTATGGGGCTACGGAATTTTAAGCCCCGGGCACTGGCTGGATCTGTTCAATCAGTTTTTGCTGGTCTCTCCGGCCTCATTATTATTGTTGCTTTGGGCCAGGCCGGTGAAGGGAACAATAAAAGGACCGGCCGAAAAGATCCTGGGTTTGGCGGCGGCGGGAGGAATGCTCTTCATCTTTATCGTCGACCCCAAGCTGGGCACGGCCCGGGACTGGGACCTTTTGGCCTGGCCGTTCATGGCCCTGCTGTTCTTGGGCATTCACCGGGCCTTGGCCAGGAAGCTTGAATGGCGGAATTGGTCGGTTGTCGCAGTTGTTTCCCTCTGGCTATTTTTGCCCTGGGTGCTGGTCAACGCTTCGTCAGAAAGATCGCTGGCCCGCTACACCGGCCTGCTGGCCCGGGATAGAAGATCTTCTGCTTACGGCTACGAGAACCTGGCCATCTACTACCGGGACCACCATCACCCCGAAAAAGAGGAATGGGCCTACCGGATGGCCGCGGGCAGCGACAGCCTCAATCCCCGCCATATATATAACTATGCCCTGTCACTTTCCAAGAACGGGAAATACCGGCAGTCACTGCCCTGGTTTCAGAGATCCCTGGAGTTGGATACCCGCAGCGCCAAGCGCTGGAACGATTATGGCGCGGCTTTGATAAACTGCCAGGAGCCCGGCCCGGCCATTGCCGCCTTAAATCAGGCCCTGGAGGCTGATCCCGGAAACGACCAGGCGCTTTATAATCTGGGGGTGGCCTATTCAATGGCCGGAAACTGGTCTGCGGCCGACAGCTTTTTTACCCTTACCCGGCAGACAGGATACTCCGATGCCTGGCTCTTTTATTACTGGGGCGAAGTGAAATTGAAACTTAAGCAGTATCCCCAAGCGGCAGAATATCTGGGAGCTGCCATTGATGCCGGGATCCAGGACAGCATTCTAAGGATCTATTATCAGCAGGCTCTGGCGGCCCTGAAGGGAAAAATCAAATGACCTGGCGTTTTTTAAATACCGGCCGGTCGGACGGAGCCTACAACATGGCTTTGGACCTGGCCCTGGCCGAATCGGTCCGGAATAAAAGCTCGGGGCCGGTGCTCCGTTTTTACGACTGGGAACAGCCCACCATATCACTGGGATACAATCAGGATGCCGGGCAGCTGGACCTGGAGGCCTGCCGCCAGGCCGGGGTCAAAGTGGTGCGGCGGCCCACCGGAGGCCGGGCGGTTTTTCATTTTAACGAATTCACCTACAGCGTGATAGCGCCACAAGAAAATCCGCTGCTGGGCGGGCCGGTCCTGAACACCTACCGCACCATCGCCCAGGCCCTGGTGGCCGGATTGTCGCAGCTGGGAATTGAATCCGAGCTGCAGCGTTCCCAGAGCGCCGGGGCCAGCGTCAAGGATTCGCCGCTGTGCTTCGCCGCCGCCGGCCGCTACGAGATCACGGCCTCGGGCAAAAAGATCCTGGGCAGCGCCCAGCGCCGGATACAGGGGGTGATCCTGCAGCAGGGGTCGCTGCTTTTGGCCCAGGACCAGAACCTGGCGCCGTTCTACCGCCAGGGGGCCGAAGCCAACGCCACCACGGCCGAAGAATTGCTGGGCAGGAAGGTCAGCTTTGAACAGGCGGCCGGCTGCATGATGCAGGGATTCAAACTGGCCTGGGCAGTGGATTTTACCCGGGACGACATAACTCCCCCCGAACAGCGGGAAACAGAAAAGTATCTGAGCCAGGTGGATATTTTATAAAAACGCAATTTTTTTATTGACAGATTTATTGTTTTGGTTTACACTAATAGGTTAACAGGTTCAAAAGACACTTTTTCATTTAACCAAAGCCGTCTATTTTTTTAAGGCAAACCATATTATGGGCTTGCAGGCCGATCTCTCCGATTTTACCCTTTCGGAGATAATTTACTTTTTATCCCACTTCAAGAAGACCGGGGTGCTGACGGTCAAGGCCGGCAGCAGCTTCGGCGAGGTCTATTTTGACAAGGGCGACACCGTCCATGCCATCCTGGGCGACATCAAGGGCCCGGAGGCGGTGTTCAACCTGTGCCTGGAAACTTTGGGCGAGGCCAAATACACCGCCGGCCCCAAATCCCCCGAGATCACCATCAAGGACGGGGCCGGGAAGATACTGGAAGAGGGGGAACGCCGCCGCATAGAGATGGCCGAGATCCTTAAGACCCTGCCGCCGCTGGACACCGTGCTGGCCCGCACCGCCCAGGCCCCCGAGGAAACCGCCGTCACCATCCGCCGCAGCGACTGGACCATCATGGCCCTGGTCAACGGCAAGCGGGACATCCGGCAGATCGTCACCGACAGCAAGCTGGGGATGTTCGAAGTGGTCAAGACAGTATCCTGGCTGCTGGCCAAGAACCTGGTGATGGATCCCAAGGAAATGGAGCGCCTGTTCCGGGACAAGGTGAATTTCGTAAACCTGCTGCTGGACGAATTCGGCGTCAAGGGCACCGGGGTGGCTCCCTACCTGGAACTGTTGAAGGCCACCCTGGCCGAACTGGACAAGGGGGGGCGGATGGCCCGGCACTTGGAATTCGGAGCCGACCGGATGAACATAGCTCCCGGACCGCTGGCCGACGTCACCAGGGAAGAGATGATCGAGATCTGGGAACGGCTGTCCGACGCCATCCAGAAAAAAGGATTAAAGGAATACGGTCCGATGCTGGGCAAGCACAAATACCAGACCGCCCAGGCCCGTTCCCTTAAATAGAATATCAGGGAGTAATTGTTGCTCTGCTCCGTTACCCGATCTGTCATTATTCCCAGCATACTTAATTAATGCAGGAGCCCCTATGGCTAAAGACCCGGCCGAATTAGTGGAAAGTGTTTTAAAGATGGAGGCGGTCCGGCACTCCGTGGCGGTGGCCAAGGAGGACGGGACCATGGTCAAGGCTTCCGCCGGGGCGCCATCCAACCTGGGCGATGTGGTGGCCTTTCTGGGATCGGCGGCCGAGGTCATTTCCTCCAACCTGGAGCTGGGCGAGCTCAGCTCGGTGCTGGCCGAGGGCCAGAACCATAAAATGCTGATCCTGCCCCACGAGACGGTCTATCTGGGGGTGGACCTCGATCCGGCCCTGTCCCCCTGGTGGGTGCTGCAGCCCACTCCGTTGGACCTGCTGTCGGAAAGCAAGATGGCTGAGATCTCCGAGGCCGAGGAACTGCTTAAACAAAAGATGATCCTGGTCAACCTGCTGCTGGAAGAATTCGGGGCCCAGGGGGAAAAAGCGCCCGAATGGCAGGAGATGCTGGCCCGCGAGCTTAAGAACGTGGATCCCTCCGGACGCCTGGCCAGAATGGTGGCCGCCGGCCCGGGAAAGATCTCCCTGAATGAAGGGATAAAGACCGACATCACCAAAAAAGAAGTTGGCGACGCCTTTGAAAAGCTGGTCAATCTGACCTGCAAGAAAGCCATAGCCTCTTTGGGGTTTGTGGAGGTCAAGCAAAAATTCCAGACCGTGATCTCGCGGCTGGCAACGGAAAAGAGGTGAGGCAGTGAATATGGAAGAGATCCTCATACGACTTTCCAGCCTGCAGGGCGTGACCGGCAGCTTTTTTGTGGGCGACGACGCCAGTTTCGTTTCCCAGACCCTGTCCAAAAGCTTCGTCAAGGAGAATGCCCAGAGGGCGGTGATGGTGCTGGCCCAGACCTTTGACGCCCTGAACCAGGTGGCCCAGTTCCAGATCGCCAAGATGATGGTCAACTCCCGGGGCATCCGGCTGTTCATCCGCCGCACCGACAAGGGCTACCTGAACCTGCTGACCGACGCCACCGCCGACGCCGCGGTGATAGACGCCGCCCTGGACGGAGCATTGGTCGAGATCAAAGACCTGAGCACTGCCCCGGCGGTTCAGCCAGCCCCGGCTCCGGCGGCTCCGGCCCCGGTGGTTCCGGCCAAGCCTGCTCCCGCCGCTGCGGCTCCGGTGCCGCAGCCCGCTCCGGTCGCCAAGTCTACCGGCGCTCCGGTTCCGGCTGCCCCGCCCAAGCCCGCTGCCACTCCTGTTGCAAAGCCGGCAGTTGCGCCCAAGCCTGCCCCGGTCCCGGCCGCGCCGCTTGAGGCTGAGGTGCTGGATAAAATATTGGTAATAGCCGAGGAGTTTCTGGGCGAGCTGGGTCCGGACATCTTCCAGAACCAGATGACCGACCACAAGGTCAACAAGGAAAAACTGCAGCGCGACCCGGTGATGAAATTCTGCTACGGCCTGCAGAAGGACGCCGCCATGATCATCGGCCCTTCGGCCGCCAAGCAGATGGCGGATAAAATGATGTTGCTTTTAAAATAAAATCAGAAGGCAGAAGGCAGAAGGCAGAAAAAGAACAGGATATGATTGACTTAAAAATAAGGACCAAGAATTTTGCCCTGCAAATAATCCGGTTATATTGCAATCTGCCCAATAACAATGTCACCCAAATACTGGGAAAGCAGGTGCTGAGATCTGGAACCTCGGTCGGCGCCAATTATCGGGAAGCAACCCGGGCCCGGTCAACCCGGGAATTCTGCTCCAAAACCAATATTTCGCTTCAGGAACTCGATGAGACAGGGTACTGGCTGGAGCTGATTTCTGAAAGCGGTGTTTTAAATTCGCCGGAGATGGATGCCGCCATCAAGGAAACGAATGAGCTGACCGCCATTTTTGTTACCATGATCAACAACGCAAAGGCAAAACGGAACAGGCCAGGCACCTGAAAAGTTATTTTGCCTTCTGCTTTTATAATTTTGATTTGAAGGAGGGTTAGATGTTCAAGCAACTGCTGTATCCCGGCGAGTACCTGTGGTATGTGACGGTCACCAATCTGGTCACCATCCTGGGAAGCATCCTGCTGTGGGTGGCCTGCGTGCTGTTCGGGCTGATCGCCCGGAAGTACGAGACCGTGCTGCGCAAGAAGACCAATTGGCAGTACATGATCTTCGCCCCTTCCGGAGTGCTGGTCTATGCTATGATCCAGATCATAGCCTTTGCCAGCCAGGTCAAGCTCAACGTCATCCAGTCCTGGATAGCCTACTCTTTCTTTCTGCTGTCCGGGGTGCTGTCCTTTTTGGGCGCCATGAAATTCAAGAACGTGGTCACCCCGGTAAAGAAGCCGGCCCCGGCCGCCGCTCCAGCCGCTGCCCCCAAGCCCGCCGTCGCGGCCAAGTAGTAGCTGCTAACGGCACTGGTTTTTTATCAGGAAACCAGGAAGCCAGGAATATTTTCATGTTTCCCTGCATTCCTTATAGATACCGACTCGCCCGGGTTAGGTTTTTTAAATCACACTCCTTTTTAAATCACAATCAAGGAGCTCTCAAATGGAAGTCTCTATACCAGCCGAACTGCTTTTTGCCGTGGCCGTGGCGTTGTTCGGCCTTTCATTTTTTTACTATGCCAGGATATTAAAGCGGCTGCTGGCCATCATCCGCCGCCCCTCGGTAATTTGGGTGCTGCCCCTGGTGGGGGCAATCTTCCTGGGACTGGGTGCCATTTTCCATTTTCTGCCTTTGGCCATCTACCCCCGGCTGGATCCCTCACGCACCGACCAGCTGATGCAGCTTTGCCAGAGCCGAAGCATGGAAGCGGCGGGTATATTTTTGGCCGGGTTCATCTCCATCATCGCCGGTCTGATGTACACCCGCTGGACCAGCCGGTAGGCAGGCTGCCGACAACTACGTCCGGCCAGCCAAAAAGGTTTCCCGGAGGCAAGTTTTAGGGGATAAGAGCGGCGGCAAATAATACTCTTCCCGGGCAGGGTTGGCCGGTAATGGTTGGTAGCCCCGGGCCTTCCCTATCCAGCTAAAAAATATTTCAAATATTTTTTAACAAGCTATTGACAAACTTGTTAAAAAGTGATAATCTTTTAAAGTTACAGAAAGATATATTTGATAAAAGTTTACGAAAGGAGGTGGCGGTAAAGAATCCTGTTTTAAGCAAGGCAACAACCAAGGAAAAGACCGGCCCAAAGACCTGCCGGTAAGCAACCATTTTAAAACTTAAAAAGGAGTCCAACCCATGAAAAAAGGTTTGATTTTGTGTCTGGCGCTGGTATTGGCTTTTGCCATGGTGGCCACGGCCAAGAAAATGGATCCCAGAGCCAACCTGGTCACCAAAGACGGCGATGCCCCGGTGGTCAAATCCTCCGGTGCCAAGCTTCCCGGAGTAGGTCAAATTGTTAGCGCCACCGGTTATGGCGATGCCTGGCGGGCCACTGCCGGGATGGCCGGTAAAAGCATATGCTCGGATCCCAGCGGAACCTATCTGGGCATGGTCTATGGAATATCCGGCAGCCCCTGTGACCTGATATTTGGCTATTCTCTGGACGGAGGCGCCACCTGGGGTACCCAGACCATTTGGGCCGCTGCGAATCCTTCCGACACCAGGTGTTACAATGGACTGGCCTTTGACGCCGCCATTACGCCATATATCGCCTGGCAGGACCGGACCAACAATTCCATTCAATGGTCCAAGGACGAAGGTGGGATCGGCGCCGGCCTGTGGGTCACCCCGGATACCTTGGCCCGCGACTCGGTGGCCTGGTACATTCCCGGCTTTGCCATCAGCGGAAACAAGATGGTCGTATCGGCCTTTTCCCACGGAAATGCCGCCCCCTTTGGCGACTTTTCCATTCACGCGTCGATTTCCAGCGACCTGGGCGCCACTTGGGATGCAGCGTTACCAAGAAACCCGCTGCCCTATGGCTGGAGCAAATGGGGTTACAACGAGATCTCCGGTCAGGGCTGGGATCTTGACGAAGCCGACTGGCTGATCTCCGGCAGCGGCGACACCGTGATTGCCTACTTTGATCTGGTCGGCGATACGATGATGTATGCAAACGATACCTACAGCTCTTTCTTCCCGGTCTATAAAACGTCCTACGACGGCGGGACCACCTGGCAGCCGATGCAGACATTCGCTCCCCCGGCCCAGTATTGGTACGGCGGCTGGTGGTATATGTACGACGGCGCCTGGATCGGCGACAAACCGTACTTCTTGTTCACTTGGCAGGACGGCACCTGGAACGGCAACGCCCTGTTCGTGTATTTCCCGACAGTGGCCGGCGACTACAGCGCCTGGACCTGCCAGCGCATCTCCGATATTCCCGGCACCCTGGCCGGCGTTACCCCCGGCGACCTGAATGGCAGCGCGGTTAACTTCCCCTGCTTAAGCAGCGATGCGGCCGGAAACATATATGCCACTTACAACGATTATCCCAAGAACAGCGACAGCTACGAGATCTTTGGCGTGGCCTCCACCGATGGCGGCACCACCTGGAAGACCCCGGTGCAGCTGACCACCGAAGCCCCCGAGTTTGACGGCAACTATTACATGGAAGCTGCCGAAGTGGCAGGCGGAGACAATATTCACTTGCTATTCCATGATCCGGCCTACACCAACATCTACTACTGGTCAGTGCCCACTGCCACCATCCTGGCCGGCACCACCCGCCCTGACGAGATCACCCTGGCTCCCGATCTGGTCAACGCCATTGGCGGCGGCTGGGGCGGCCCGGTAGACGCCACCATGGATACCTTGTCTGCGACTGGCGATACGCTGACCACCTATTGGTCACCCAAGGTGGCCATTGGCGGAACTTACGAAGTCCAGATCTGCAAATCAGCCGACTTCAGCAGTTCCGACGTGTATCAGCTTAGCGATGCCGGACTGAATGTCAACTACATCACGGTGGTAGGCCTGCCCGACACCAATGTGGTCTGGAACTGGAGAGTCCGCTCGATCAAGGTCGCCAATTCACCCTGGAGCGCGGTATTTGACTTCTATTACAAGGGCACCACGGTTGATTCCACACCTTGGACCAATCTGGGCGTAGAGGGCACTCCCACCGGCACCACCGCCCACAAGTTCAGCTTGAACCAGAACCGGCCCAACCCGGTGAACAAGCTGGCCGAGCTTTCCTTTACCCTGCCCAAGTCCGGCAACTACAGCTTAAAGATCTACAATATCGCCGGGCAGGTCATCCGCAATTTGGACGGCAAGGGCAATGCCGGCCAGAACACAGTCACCTGGAACGGAATGGACAACGGCGGCCGCAAGGTAGCCAACGGCGTGTATCTGTATAACCTGAACGCCTTCGGCAACAGCGCCACCAAAAAATTAGTGGTGGTCCGCTAACTTTTCCCATCACAGCTTTCGGTAAAGTTGTAAGCTTACCTTCCTCTCCGGCCTTTGGCCGGGGAGGAAGGGGTTTGTGCAGTATTCTGAACTTCGGCATTAAAATAAGCAGGTCATTCCAAGAGCAATTTCTTTCCTGCTTATCGAAAAATCTGGCGGAAACCAGTTTCGGTTTTAGTTTGATTTCTTTTGGCTTTGATGAGACAGGGTCGTTTTCAAAGCAGAAAATATATGGTGAAGCCGGTAACATTATGATAAAACAAATAAATTATAAAAAAGAAACCATTTTAATCAAGGAGGTGAAATCCTCAACAAGTCCTAAACGTTAATTGTTTTAGGTGGAACTATTCTTAGGGGTTTTTACATTAAGAAGTCAAAATTAGTATAAATTTATACTGGAGGGAAATTCAATGAAAACAGTAAGGGTACTGTTAGTTCTGATGCTGGCTTTTACGGCCGTGGGAAACATGGCCTGGGCCGGCACAGTCGGAAAAATCAACGGCGTGGTGATAGACGCCGAAACCAGGGAGCCGCTGCCCGGTGCGGTGATTACCATGTTGGGTACCGCCATGGGCGCCAACACCGACCTGGACGGCAGGTACACAATCAGCAACGTGCCGGTGGGGACCTACACTGTTCAGGCCAAGATGATGGGTTACGAAACCCAGAACATCACCGGTATTAAATCCATCATGGATCTGACCACCCCGGTCAACTTCAAGCTTAAATCCACCATTATCGAAATGGAAGGAACGGTGGTCAAGGGCGACAGGGGTGTCATTCAGGTTCGGGCCGACATCACCAGCACCACCAAGACAGTCTCCACCAAGGAAATCGAGAATATGGCCGGTGTTCGCAGCTACCAGGATGTGGTGGCCGGGCAGTCCGGGGCGGTGGAAAGTTCGGGGGGCGGATCCGGAAGCACCAGCGGCATCCACATTCGGGGTGGCCGGGCCAACGAAATTGCCTATTTTGTGGACGGGCTTTCCACCCAGGACCAGGTGACCGGCACCAGCGGCGCCAACATCAATAACAATGCCATCCAGGAAGTGATGGTCATTACCGGCGGCTTTAACGCCGAATACGGTTCAGCCATGTCGGGTGTGGTTAACGTGGTCACAAAAAGCGGCTCCGCCAAGCTGGAAGGCATGATGAGGGTCCGCACCGACGCTATTTTCCCCAAGGAAAATGAGTTGAATTTAGGCTACAACGGACTGGAAGCCAATCTGGGCGGTCCCATCTACAAATTGACGGACTTTAAATTCTTTCTTTCCGGGGAAGTCTATCGTCGTCAATACGACGATCAATGGCTGGCCCTGCCCCACACAGAGCGCGAATTCTACTCTGGGCAGGCCAAGTTGACCTTGGATAAAAGGATGTTCAAGGCTACTTTGGGCGGATTTTTTTCCCGCACCCAGTTTGGCATTGCTTATGGACGGGACTATAACGGGGATTTCCGTTATAATGTAAACGGCAGCCCTTCCCGTGTTCAGAAAAGTCAACAGGTGCAGACCACAGTTACCCATATGCTATCCAAGGACATCTTTTATAACGCCAACGCAGCCTATTTTAAAACCACTACCACCACCGGGGTTCGCAAGCAAAATGCCAGCGGTTTTGCCGGATGGTTCAACGATTACGAATTCAAAGAGCCCTACTCAAACAACTGGTTTAAAGATCCCACCAATCCTTTTTATACCGGCGATACCCTGGAAGGATACCGGGATTTCAACAAGGATGCTGCGGACTCCAACCCCTACGGTGTGGCTAAGTTTTTCTATGTTGGAGACTATCCCAACTACCAAAGGAGAGAATCCGATTACGCATTGGGCAGAATAGACATGACCGCCCAGGTTACCCAGGCGCATCAGTTGAAAAGCGGGCTGGAAATTAAATTCAATACTGTCAAGTTCCACTCATTAGGCTATGCGGCCAGCAGTGTGTATAATGATTCCACTGGAGAGGTTAACTATACCTACCAACCCGATAATTATACCTATTACCCCTTCCAGGGCAGTTTTTATGTTCAGGACAAAATGGAATTCCAGGGAATGGTGGTCAATGCCGGCGTCCGCTTGGACATGCTCAATACCCAGTCCGAGCATCTGGCGGATGTTACCGACCTGCAGAACATAACCTGGAAGAAAACCACTATGAAATACAAAGTTTCTCCCCGGCTGGGAATTTCTTTCCCCATTTCCGAAGTAACGGCCCTGCGATTTTCCTACGGCCAATTCTTCCAGCAGCCGGATATGCAATACTTATATGAGAATGTGGCAACTGTTGCGACTTCCAGCAACGTTACGTTCTTGGGCAACCCCGACCTGAATGCCCAGCAGACCACCTCTTTTGAACTTGGTCTGCAGCATCAGTTCTCGGCCACCTTGTTGGCCAACGTTACCGCATATTACAAGGATATTTACCATTTATTGGGAACTCGCCGGATTGTGGCTTTGCCTAAGGCTTATTACTTATACATTGATGCCGACTACGGCAATGTAAAGGGAGCCGAGATCCAACTTGATGTCCAGCTTACCAGATGGCTTACCGCCCGGGGTTCCTATGGCTTGTCCATGGCTCGGGGCAGCAGTTCCTACGTCTTCGAGGTCTATACCACCAACTATAACGCCGGAAGCGAAGACTGGGTGCCCAAGCAGGATTATAATCTGGAATACGACCAAAGGCATAATATTTCGGCATCGCTTTCGGTGGGCTTGGAGCAAGGCGACGGGCCCAAAATATTCGGCATCAGGCCGCTGGAAATGCTTAGTGCCAATATCAACACAAATGTAGGCAGCGGATATCCTTATACCAAAACCGACCTGGATAACAAGCCTTTGGAGTTGAACAACAGTTCCCGCCTGCCCTGGACCTATAGCACCGATATGCGTGTCAGCCGTGACTTCAAAATATGGAGGCTGAACCCCAGCCTGTTCTTGGAGATAGACAACTTGTTTAACAACCAGAATGTGGCCTCCGTTTACACCGGCACTGGTGATCCCGAAAGCGACGGCTGGTACGAGAACGGCAAGTTGTCGATATATGCCACGCCCATTACCCGGTATTACGCGGATGGCACCGCGAACCCGCTCTATAGTGTTAAGGCCGACTTGAACCGCGATGACTATGTTTCCGCGGAAGAGCATTATCTGGCGGCGGTCAAAGCTCACGATGAATTACAGAGAAATGGCTTAAATTCATTTCCCTACGAAGCATCCCGCCGGGTCAAACTTGGGATGAGCATTAGTTTCTAGTTCTTGCCCCCCCGGCGTTTTAGGAGAAAACACAATAATGCTAAAGCGCCGGGGCCAATAAGACATTTACAATAATGAAAATCCGCTTTAGGAGGAAATTTAAATGAGGTTTAACAAAGGGAGACCGGCTGGCCAAGGGCTGATAATGTTGATGGTTGTTTTAGCTCTGTTGTTCAGCTCGATTACCATGGTTTGGGCCCTGCCCAAAGAACCAGTTCCGCAAAACAACAAAATCGCCGACTGGAAGTTGCTCAGTAAAAATAACTTTTGGATGGGCATAACCAATAACGGCAGTTTAGGGCAGGACAAGGGTGGCGGCAACGCCTATGGCTTTTGGCCGGCGCCGACCATGGATGCCAATGGCGAGTTATCCAATAAAATGAATTACATCTTCGGCTGGGGCTTGTGGATCGGCGCTCAGATCAAATCCACCAAGCCCGGCAAGACCCGTGACACAATGTGTACTTTTGGATATAACCCCAACAACGGCGCCTGTGAATTCACGGCCGGGGGAGTTATTGGCGGCGTACCCCAAGCCGAGGCCTCTTCAACTGTCAAAATATATTCTTCGGACGGCGATTGGGAATTACAAAACTCAGCCGGAAATGACAGCGTGATTTCGATGATGGATACCAGGTCCATCTATAACGATTACGATATCCTTCAGCATGCCACCGGCGGCAAGCCGCTTAAAGTTGAGGTAATCCAAACCACCTATCAGTGGAACTACCCCACCAACCAGGACATCATATTTTTCCTGTTCGAAGTGAAAAACACCGGTACCGACACCTTGTTTGACGTCTATCTGGCCCCCACCGCCGACTGTGATATCGGAAACGAATCAGGTACTGCGGCCAACGACGTTTGCTTTTTTGACTCCACCACCAATATGGCCTATCAGTATCAAACTTCCAAAAAAGAGACCGGGTGGAGCCGTGAGCCGGGTTGCGTGGGCTTTATGTTTTTAGAAAGTCCCAAAGCCACCAAAGATTTTACCTTTCCCGACGGATATAAAATCACCAAGGACAGCACTATTGGATTGGTCGCCTTCAAGGTTTTCAACATCAACATAGATCCGCCGGGCAATCTGGAACAGTATAAAGAGCTGGCCGGATACAATTACCAGACCGGGCAGTTTGCCCGTTTAGATCCCAAGCCGGCTTCCGGAGACCAGCGTTTTATGGAATCCACCGGCCCCATCGACTTGCTTCCGGACTCTACCGCCAAAACAATCGTAGCCGTTATTGGCGCAAATTTCAATTACACCAAAGGCGTTCACGATACTATTGCAATTGCCGATCTAAGGACCAAGGCTAAAACAGCCCAATTGATTTACGATGCTAATTGGCTGCTGCCTGGGCCGCCGCCGGCCCCGAAACTTTCAGTTACTGCCGGACACAAAAGGGTCATAGTCGGTTGGGATAATACTTCGGAAATTGAATCCGACCCCATGAAAAACAAGAATTTAGATTATTGGAATAAAGTAGCATCGGACAGTTCCACTATATCAAAGTTTGATCCGAATTTTAACGCCTATATTCTTCAGGGGTATAAACTCTATAAAAGCACAGACGGAAGCGTTTATGAGTTAATGGCCCAGTGGGACAAGGACGACAGGTTTATCGTCGATTCTACCGGGGTTACAGTTGTCGGCCCGGAGATACTTAAGGCTGCCATCCGGCCCACTGGCGATACCCTGTATCATACTGTTGTGCTCAATTCAAATTGGATAGCTACGGGTAAGGATTCGACCTTCATTTGGAAGGACAATTCTTTCATAACCGATACCCGCGGCACCAATAGCGGACTGCAGTATTCATTTGTGGATGAAAACCTGATAAACGGGATGACCTATTATTATTCAGTCAGGGCATATGGTGTCAACTGGCAATCTACCCTGAACGGGGCCAAGGACAGCATCATTGATAAGTCGCCGACCTATTATGAAACCTCAATCGGGGAGAATGCAACCGCAGTGGTCCCCCGCAGCGAACCTTCCGAATATGTGGCTCCCAAAACCTGGGTTTCTGATTATGCTGGCAGATCATATAATTGGGGGCAAAAAATCAGCATTACCGTGGACCTGCCCAGGGCCGTAAAAAAGAAAACCTATCGGCAGGAATGGGGCCCGGTGACCCGCAGTGGCGATTTAGACACTTCGTCCATTGGAACTGCCATACAATATGCCCCGGTACTGTCATATCGAGTGATAGACATGGATGCAGATACCGTGGCGGTTCCCTGGACCAAAAGCACTATGGCTTACGATTCTGTTCGCGGTTGGGATATATTTTTAAAGACGGTCAAATATCCCCCCGGAAATTTTATAACTTTGATAAAC